>NZ_CALXRM010000053.1 GCF_944390845.1 uncultured Brachyspira sp. | reverse complement strand
TTTATCTTTACTTAATTTACTTCGTTTCATACTTAAATTTTAACAAATTTAAGTTATCTAGGACAGCCCCAAAATTTTTATGAAAGTCTTGGAATAAATAATGTATACTATATTCCAAACCCATCAAATTACAATAATGAACAAGTATCAAATTTAGATACTAAAAATATAGTTTGGCTTGCAAGATTTGAAATAAATATTAAAAGACCGCATTTAGCTATAAAAGCTTTCTCTAAAGTTGTAGAAAAAATTCCAGATGCACAACTATTTATTATTGGAACAGGATCAGATTCTGATATTGAATTTATAAATAAAAATATAAAATTTTTTAAAGTAGAAAATAATTGTCATTTAGTAGGATTTGATTTAGAAACAAAAAAATATTTTTTAAACTCATCTATTCATTTAGTTACATCAGTAAGTGAAGGTTTTTCAATGGTAATATTAGAATCAAAATCTTATGGTGTACCAACTGTAATGTTTGATTTACCTTATTTAGAAGTAGTAAAAGATAATAAAGGAGTATTAAAAGCTGAAGAAGGTGATATAGATGGCTTAGCTGAATTAATGATTACTATTTTGGAAAATGAGGAATATAGAAAAAAATTAGGTAAAGAAGCCAAAGATAGTTTAAAAAAATTTAATAACGATAATATATTAAAATTATGGAAAAATTTATTTAATGATATATATCAAAATAATGAAACAACTTCAAAAGAATTAGAAGAAAATACCATAACTTATGAATTGATGAATGTTATAAAAGAATATGATAATATGAATAAATACTTATTAGATAAAATATTTAATTATCATTTTTCTATTATCAAAAATAATGATAGAATTTTTATAAAATTATTATTTATAAAAATAACAATAAAATCTTCTAAATACTATGATAAAATAGAAATTATTACATTCTCTTCTTTATTAAAAAAAATATTTCATAAAAAATAATTTATATTTTATTCATATATAAAACATACTTCTTGTTTTAAAATTGATAAAAAAATAATTTTGACAAACAATATTTTTTTAGTATAATGAAAGCAATTAAAATATTTATATTTGAGGTGTAAATATGCTTGAACATAAATGTGATAAATGCGGAACAGAATTAGGTTATAAAGGTTTATGCTTTAAATGTAAGGCAGAAGAAGAAAGAAATAAAACACTTGCTTTAACTGATGATGAGATAAAAGAAATAATAAACAAATATGTAAAAGATTTAAAAGAAAAAAATGTTGATAAAGAATTATTAAACGGCATTTACATTTATGATTTGATTGCATATAGAAATATAGATTTAAAAGATATAGCCAAAAAAGCATTAGAGAAAAAAATCTATTACCCTGAAGTATTTTATTATAAAGCCGGTGAAGAAATAAGAGATGAACTTATAAAAAGAATAAAAGCAACTAAAGATTATTCTGAAGGAGCTAATTTATTATCATGTTTAGCTATGCAGGGAGATGATGTTTCACTTGACTGCCTATACGATTTTGAAATGAATCCAAGAGAATGGAGAAAGAAACTTTATGTTGATCCTTCAGTTTATGCTGAATGTGCAGGTTGGACTTTTGATAAAGATAAAAAAAGACAAATACTTAATTTTGATAAATGCTATTATTTAGATAAAGCCCAAAGCAAAGAAGAAAAAGAACAAAGCCCTATTATAATAGCTTCATTAAGAGATGATAATTGTCCTGAATGCGGATGCAGAAATATGGATATGGCTATTATTGACGGCAGAGATGAAAGACTTAAATTTATAGGCGTTGATGGCATAATAAAGGCTTCATGCTGTCCTAATTGTGTAACTTATAATACAACTTATTCAAAGTATGATTTAAAAGGTGGAAGCGAAATACTTCCTTTCGATAAAGAGTCTGAAAATTATTATGCTTCCGAAGAAAATTACATAGAGGAAGAAGAATTAAATTCAATGCATAATAATAATTATATTCTTTCAAAACATGAAGTTCCTTTGTTTTATGGGGCATTCGATGATACTTTAAATACAATAGGCGGATTTGCTAATTGGGTTCAGGACTGGGAATATATGAGATGTCCAAGCTGCGGAAAGAAAATGAAATACTTAATGCAAATTCAATGGCATACTATTGAATCTATGGCAGAAGGTACTTTATTTATAGAAATCTGTACAGACTGCAATATTACTGCAATGTTCCATCAGCAAACTTAATATTTATAATTATTTCTTAATAATGATTAATAAAGGATTAATAAAATGAATAATAAAGTATGTGTTATTACTGGTGCATCAAACGGCATAGGAAAAGAAATAGCTTTATTCTTTGCTAAAAATAATTGCGATATAGCTTTTATTGATAAAGATAATGAAAACGGTTTAAAAGTATATGAACAAATAAAATCTATAGGCGGAGAATGTTTATTTATTAATGATAATATTGATAATGAAAAATCTATTAAATCATTTACTGATAAAGTAATAGAAAAATTCGTAAATGTTGATTATCTAATAAATAATGCATGCTATTCAAATAAAGGACTTTTAAGTAATTGCAGTTATGATGATTTTTTAGAAATTTTTAAAATAGGAGCAGCGGCACATTATGAGATTACAAAAAATTTAATGAATCATTTTAATGAAAAAGCATGCATTATAAATATTGCTTCAACAAGAGCTTTTATGTCTCAAAAAGACAGTGAAAGCTACAGTGCTGCAAAAGGTGCTATTATAGCTTTAACTCATGCTATGGCAGTAAGTTTATCTCATAAAGTACGTGTAAACTCAATTAGTCCGGGCTGGATAAACACAATTGATAATGCTCAATTCAGAAAAGAAGATATTTTGCAGCATCCTAGTGCTAAAGTTGGAAATACTTATGATATTGCAAGTACTGCTTGGTTTATTTGTAATAATGATTTTATAAATGCAGAAAATATCACAGTTGACGGCGGTATGACTAAATTAATGATATATCATAATGATGAAGGCTGGAAATTAGATATTTAAATATTATTGTATTAGGATAGTACATGTCTATAATAGAAACTGACAAGAAAGCTAAAAAAATATTATTTAATTATTTTTGGAAAAATGGCTGGATTGATGATAATAAAATAAATGATAATGATTTTTTATATGCAAAAGAAAAAGGTTTGATGTTTGATTTTACAGATAAAATTATTAAACATGATGAACTTATAATAAGAATAAATAATCTAGTAAAAGAAATTAATTTTGAAAATACAGCCGGAGCATTTTTATGCACTTTGTCAACTAGGCAATTAAATTTAAGAAGTTTTATATCAAGTTTATATTTAGGCAAAAAAATCAATATTCATAATTTTATAAATAATAAATCATCTTATTGTAATGAATGCAATGACAATTACTGTATCATAGGTGATGATTTTAATTTAAAAAATAGAAATGTATATAATTTTGAAAAATATAAATGGGGAGGAGTAAGGCTTGAACATTTATCATATATTTATTTTGATTTAGAAGAATTAAAAAAAATTAATGATTTTGAATTCTCCCCTACACCAGATGATATAAAAATTTTTAATAATATTCTAAAACAAATAGATTCATACAACAATGAAAAAGATTCAGCAAATAAATTAGAAAAAACTTTAAAAGATATTTTCCCATCATCAAAAAATGAAAGAATTATACTTTTAGAAATATTATCATACTTGGATATTTTGGAAGCCAAAGAAGAAAGAGAATACAGAAATACTGAACTATCCGAGAAATTAATGCATTGGAGAGGCGGAGATTCATATAATAAAATTAATGCTTTGAATATTTTTAATGAATACATATTGGTATAATATTAATTCAATTTTTTATTGCCATACTTTGTATATTTTATAATAGAATTAATTCATTATAAAAATATTAATATAAAAAACAATATAATAAAAAAGCCCAAGGCTTTATTTAGGAATAAAACCTTGAGCAAAACACTATATTAAAAAACTATTCTTATGGGCTTTATATAATACCTGTTATTCTTCCTGCTATTTGATAGAATAAGAAACTTACTACCCAAGCAACAGTCAATGTATAGATCATTAAGAAAGGTATCCATTTCTTACCTATCTCTGAACCTATAACTCCCACAGCAGCAAAACAAGGGAAGTATAAAAGTACAAATAATAATAATGCATAAGCAACTACAGGATTAAATACAGGATCATTTCTTAGAGATTCTGTAAGTACTGCCTCATCTCCGTCTTCTATAGATTTAATCTGAGCTATAGTTGAAACTAATACCTCTTTAGCAGCACCGCCTGCTACAAGTCCTATTCCTATTCTCCAATCGAAACCTAAAGGTTTTAATACAGGTTCTATAAATGTACCTATTTTACCGGCATAACTATTTTTTAATCCTTCAGAAGCAACTAATCTGTCAAATTCAGCAGTGATAACTTCTTCATCATTAGCATCTAAACCTTGAGAAACAGCCAATTCTTTAGCTTCTTTCATAAGTCTTGTATTATCTTCTTCAGTAGGCGTATATTGAGGGAATGTCATTAATGCCCAAATTATAACTGAAGCAGCAAATACATAAGTACCAGCTTTTTTAATATACATCCAGCCTCTGTCAAACATATGTCTTAATACAGCCTTAGCTCTAGGTATTCTATAAGGAGGAAGTTCCATTACAAAAGGAGTTTCCTCTCCTTTGAAAAATGCTCTCCTAAATATGAATGCCATTACAAATGCCATTAATACACCTATCATATATATACTAAACATAATTGAAGGAGCTATTTTTGGAGAGAAGAAAGCACCTATAAATAATATATAAACTGGGAGTCTTGCACCGCAGCTCATAAATGTAGTAATTAAAACAGTAACTATTCTGTCTTTTTTACTTCTTAAGGTTCTTGCTGCCATAACTGCCGGAATAGTACATCCAAATCCTAAGAAAAGAGGTATGAATGACTGACCATGCAAACCCAATTTATGCATTATCTTATCCATTAAGAATGCTGCTCTTGCCATATAACCGCAATCTTCCAAGAATGAAATTCCGGTAAATAATATCAATACAAGAGGAAGGAATGATAATACCGCACCAACACCGCCTATAATACCATCAACAACAACGGACTGTATCAAACTGCCTTCTGGAAGAAGTCCTCCTACAAAACCAGACAATGCTCCTATTCCAGCTTCAAGCCAGCCTTGAGGATAAGCTCCAACTGTGAAAGTTACTTTGAATATTAACCATAATACAACCAAAAATATTGGAAGTCCTAACCATTTATTCAAGAATATTACATCAGCAGCCTCTGTAAAATTAAATGCTTGTATATTATCTTTATGAACAGCTTCTTGTAAAGCACCTCTTATATATGAATACCTTTTATCTGCCATTATAGAATCAGTTTTGGCATTCATTGAAGTTTCTAATTTTATTATTTCTTTATTTAAAGTTTCTATTACATCTCCGCCGTTATTACATTCTCTTCTAATAGAATGAATAGCTCTTTCATCTTTTTCTAAAGTTTTAATAGCAAGCCATCTTTTATGTAAATCGCTTATATCGCCTTGCATTTTATCAGTAATAGTTTTTATAGATTTCTCTACTTCTTCGCCGTATCTTATAGCTGAATCCTGATGAAGTTTATTACCAGATTTATACATCTCCTCTATTTTTTCAAGTATCATAATAACACTTTCATATTTATTTCCATGAACTTTCATTATAGGAAGTTTGAATAATTCTGCTAATTTTTTTTCATCTATTTTTATACCGTTCTTTTCTGCATGTTCATACATATTAAGAACACATATAATAGGTATGCCTAATTCTATAAGCTGTAAGCTAAGATATAAATTCCTTTCTAAATTTGTAGAGTCTATAACATTTATTATAAAATCAGGCTTATCATTAAGAAGAACATCGCATGCCACAACTTCATCTTGTGAATAAGCACTTAAACTATATACTCCTGGTAAATCTATTAAATCATAAGTGTATCCGTTATACATCATGTTAGTTTGTCTTTTTTCAACAGTTACACCTGGATAATTTGCTACTTTATAATTAGCACCTGTTAAAGCATTAAATATAGTAGTTTTACCAGAATTAGGGTTTCCGGCCAAAGCAACTTTTAATTTTGTATTATTAGACGGAACCTTCACTTTTTTTGCTATATCATCTTTGTTTTCAACAAGCAAAGAATCATCTTCTTTTACTTCTTTATGGTGTTCTGAATGCTTCAATACTCTTTCTTTTTTTATTTCTACTTCGGATTTAGCAACTTCTATACCGTTAGCTTCAGATTTTCTTAAAGAAATTTCATAATCCATAATATGAACTTGTATAGGATCTCCAAGAGGTGCTTTTCTTACAATCCAGCCTTTAGCTCCTGGGGTAAATCCCATTTCTATGATTCTTTGTCTTATTTCACCATCAGTGGCTACTTTATCAACAACAAAACCTTCTTCAATATCTAGTTCTGTTAATTTCATAAATTTTCTCCTTGAAAATTATAACATATTTATAAAGTGTTAGTGTATTCTAACATTTAAAATAAAATTGTCAATAGAAAAAGTATATTTTTGTTATTTTATTATACAAAAAAATACACAATCTATACTATTTATACTGAATTTTTTTAAGTTTATCAACTGATAGACTTTACACAGATATTATCAACTTTTTTGTCGCTCAAAAAAGTTGCTGCCTACGGCACGCAGAGCGAAAAACGCAATTACTAGAACTTTATATTTTAAGAATATATATTAAATATAGTGTAATACCCTAGTTTTAGGTCAAAAATGCAGTCTTTCGCGAAGCGTATCCGAGCCTGTCGAGGATATAGGTTCTTTTATACCAATAAAAGAACTGGGGTTCTGCGTAAGCACGCAGAGCGGTGGGCAAAGCCCTGAAAATATTTTAAATTAAAAAAATTATTTTGACAAAATATAGTTGTTTAGGTATATACTAATCACTTTAATTTCCAATAATTATATTAAAGAACATATAACAAATTTCTATATTAACACAGTATTAGTTTTTACTTCCTATTACCATACTTATAGTTGAAAGTATTATTAAAACGGAACCTATAACAATATTTATAGTTAAATCTTCATTATATATAAATATAGAAGCCACAACTGTAGTAGTAGGTTCAAACATATTAAGTATTGAAGCAAGCGAAGAACCTAATTTCTTTACACCATAAAGTAAAAGCCCAAGTGAAAATATAGTACAAAGTAAAGCTATTGCTGCAAAATTATAAAATACATATAAGTTATTCAATAATTGCAAACTATTAGTAAATATTCCAACTATAAAAAACACTACAGAAACTATCAAAGACATATAAAAAACTGAAACCATTGTATCAAGTTCAGCAAAACTGCATTTTTTATTAGCTACTATATATACACCATAAGTAACTGTAGTTATAAGAGCATATATTACACCTAAAAATGATTCAACTTGCACAACTTTTGTAAGAAGGAATATACCAGTTATAGCAAGAACCATTGAAAGAACTTTTAAAATATTAGCCTTCTCTTTATACATAAATATCATTATTAATAATACTATAACAGGATATCCGAAGTGTATCATATTTGTAAGTCCTGCTGATATATACAATAATGCCTGTGATAAAAAGAAAAATGTTAATCCAAGTCCTATAACGCTGAATATAAATAATTCTATAAATTGTCTTTTTGTTATTTTGAAGCTTTTTTTAGTAACAAGAATAATTATAAATAAAAAAACTGCTGTAATTAAATATCTATAAAAAACTATAGAAAGGGAAGAATAATTATACGGAATAATATTCTTAACAAAAATCGGTAAAAAACCATAGGCAATAGATCCTATGATTACTAATAAAACATGAAGCATTGTTGTCCTCTATATATTATAATATTGTAAAAAATTTAATTAGATATGTTATTTTAAGAATAAAAAATGAATTTTATGAAGTTCACTGCATAATAATAACCATAAAATTAATTATAATTAATAATATATTATTTGTTTAATAAATCAATAGTAAACAATTTTATTATATGTTACTACAAGAATTTATTTGTATAAAGAATAATTAAATGATTTATTATAGTTAAAAATCATAAAAGCTAACTAAATCTGGCAAATAAATCTATTTATTTTCTGATTGTAAGTTATCAAATCAAATATGTACTAAGTCAAGAGCATAACAAAAATATATATTTTCTACTTTATTATATTTACATTTTATGTTATTATTAAGTTTTAATAAAAAATATTTTTATTATTTATAGTTATTATTTGGACAATTTTATCATCTAATTAAGGAGATTTACATAGAATGGGAGCAATGGATTTAGTATTCAAATTGATATTTGGCTCTAAAGAACAAAATGATGCTAAAGTATTAAAACCTATAGCAGAAAAAACATTATCATTTGAAGAAGAAATAAAAAAATTAAGCAATGAAGAATTAACTAATAAGACAAAAGAATTCAGAGAAAGAGTAGAAAAACATATAGGCTGTAAAACTGAAGATTTAGATTTAAGCAAAGATGAAAATAAGAAAAAACTTCAAGATATATTAGATGCTATACTACCAGAAGCTTTTGCTGTAGTAAGAGAAGCGAGTATAAGAACAACAGGTATGAGACACTTCGATGTTCAGGTAATGGGAGGAACAGTACTTCATCAGGGAAGAATTGCCGAGATGAAAACAGGTGAAGGTAAAACACTTGTTGCTACACTTGCCGTATACCTTAATGCTTTAACAGGATTAGGGGTGCATGTAGTTACAGTAAACGATTACCTTGCTAAAAGGGACGCTGAATGGATGACTCCTATATACTCTATGCTTGGTATTAGTGTTGGTATTCTTGATAATACTAGACCTCATTCCCCAGAAAGAAGAGCTGTTTATAATTGCGATGTTGTTTATGGTACTAATAATGAATTCGGTTTCGACTACTTAAGAGACAATATGGTAACTAGAAAAGAAGACAAAGTTCAGAGAAAATTCTACTTTGCCATAGTCGATGAGGTAGACAGTATTTTAATAGACGAAGCTAGAACACCTCTTATTATATCAGGACCTGCTGAGAAAAATATAAAAATGTACTATGAAATTGACAGAATAATACCTATGCTTAAACAGGCTGAAGTAGATGAAAGAATGCGTGAAGTAGCCGGCACTGGTGATTATGTATTAGATGAAAAAGATAAAAACGTATACCTTACAGAAGAAGGCGTACATAAAGTAGAAAAATTATTAAATGTAGAAAACTTATACGGAGCTCAAAGCAGTACAATAGTTCACCATGTTAATCAGGCATTGAAAGCTCATAAAGTATTCAAACGCGATGTTGATTATATGGTTACAGACGGAGAAGTATTAATAGTAGACGAATTTACAGGTCGTGTACTTGAAGGAAGACGCTACAGCGAAGGACTTCACCAAGCTATAGAAGCTAAAGAAAAAGTTGCTATACAGAATGAATCTCAAACTTATGCTACAATTACATTCCAGAACTATTTCAGAATGTATCCTAAACTTTCAGGTATGACTGGTACTGCTGAAACAGAAGCTGAAGAATTCTACAAAATATACAAATTAGACGTTGCTGTTATACCTACTAATAAACCTATAGCTAGAAAAGACTTATCAGATAGAATTTACAGAACTAAAAAGGCTAAATTTGAGGCATTAGCAAAATACATAAAAGAACTTCAAGATGCCGGAAAACCTGCACTTGTAGGTACTGTATCGGTAGAAATGAACGAAGAATTATCAAAAGTATTCAAAAGACATAAAATAAACCATGAAGTTTTGAATGCTAAAAACCACTCAAGAGAGGCACAAATCATAGCACAGGCAGGAGAACCTGGAGCAGTTACACTTGCTACAAACATGGCAGGTCGTGGTACAGATATTGTACTCGGAGGTAACCCAGTTGCTAAAGGTGTTGCTGAAATAGAGCAAATACTTGTACTTATGAGAGATAAGGCATTCAAAGAGAGAGATCCTTATAAAAAAGAAGAATTAACAAAGAAAGTAAAATCAATAGACCTTTATAAAGAAGCATTTGTAAGAAGCGTTATATCTGGAAAAATTGAAGAAGCTAAAGAATTGGCTCAGAAAAATAATGCTGAAGAAATGATAGAAAAAATAGACAGAATTATACAAATAAATGAAAAAGCTAAAATAGATAAAGAAAAAGTATTAGCTGTAGGCGGTTTGCATGTAATAGGTAGCGAAAGACATGAGGCAAGACGTATTGATAATCAGCTACGCGGTAGAAGCGGAAGACAAGGTGACCCAGGATTAAGTGTATTTTTCTTATCTCTTGAAGATGATTTAATGCGTTTATTCGGCGGTGAAAGAGTTTCTAAAATGATGCTTGCTATGGGAATGGGCGAAGAAGAAGAACTTGGACATAAATGGCTAAATAAATCTATAGAAAATGCTCAAAGAAAAGTTGAAGGCAGAAACTTCGATATAAGAAAGCATTTGCTTGAGTATGATGATGTTATGAATCAGCAGCGTATGGCTGTTTATGCTGAAAGAGATTATATACTTTATTCTGAAGATATATCTCCTAGAATAGAAGAAATAATATCAGAAGTAACTGAAGATACTATTAAAGATATTAGCAATAACAAAAAGAATGTTGATCCTGTGGAAGTAACAAAATGGCTTAATAGTTATTTAATAGGTATTGATGAAGAATCTGCAAATAAAGCTGTAGAAGGCGGAGTTGATAATGCTATAAAGAACCTCACAAATATATTGCTTGAAGCATACAGAAAAAAAGCTGAAATGGTAGATGCAAAAATATTCAGAGAAGTAGAAAAAAATATATTCCTATCAATAATAGATAATAGATGGAAAGATCATTTATTTGCTATGGACAGTTTAAGAGAAGGTATAGGACTTAGAGGATATGCTGAAAAGAACCCTCTTACTGAATATAAGCTTGAAGGTTATAAAATGTTTGTTGCTACAATGGACGTTATACATAATGAGCTTGTAAACCTTATAATGAGAGTAAGAATAGTTCCTAATTCATTTGATACTATTGAAAGAGAAAGTGCTTTTGACGGCGGTGTTGAAGAAAAAGGAAATACAAGTGCTATGAATGGCGGAAATCCTCAAAATGTATCCAATAAACCTAGAATGGCACAAGCTAATGTAAAAATGACTCAAAAAATAGGAAGAAATGATCCTTGTCCTTGCGGAAGCGGTAAAAAATATAAATATTGCCATGGAAAAGATAATAATCAGCAATAAAAAATAAATTTTTATTTTATAAAAGGCATGTATATTTATTATATATGCCTTTTTTATTGCCAAAAATCAAATAATATTTTAATAAAACATCAGAATTACACCAAATATAAGATGAATTTCAATCAAAAAAAAAAGTAATCTTTTAAGATGTTGCCGACATTAAAATATAAATTATAATTTTTATTTGATACTAATAATAATATTGAAAACTATGAAAAAATATATTTGTTTGATATTCTTAAGCATAACCGTATGCTCTTATACTGAAGAAATATACATTATAAAAAACGAAAATGATAAATCTCATTTAGAAAAAATAAACAGAATAGAACATATCAAAAAAATATCATATATAACATAGACGGAACAATATATTATACTGATAATCTATCAAGAATATACAAAGTAATAAGAAAAGAAAGCCTAATATTATCCAATGCCCAAAGAAAGATAGTAGAACTTTACGGAATAAAAGAACAAGATCATGGTGGACATATTATTGGAAGGCAGTTTGGAGGTTCTCCTAATATAGATAATATCATACCAATAAATAAAAAAGTTAATACTGGCGAAATGCTAAAAATGGAAATGGAATGGAAAGATATACTAAATAATCATGGAAAAATAGAAGATATAATAATAGATATAAATTACATATATACAAACATGCGTCCAAATATAATCAAAATCAATTATAAAGTAGAACAAGATTATACTAATTACCGAATAATAAAGATATTCACAAATACAATAATAACAAATAACTGCAAATAATAAACGCCTCAAAATTATCAAACAATTTTGAAGCGTCTTAAATATTTATAGGAGTATGTTAACTAACTTTTGGATAATTCCTTATCTTCAGTCTTAACAGACTTTGTATAAGAAAATATCAAAGAGCCATCATTAGCATCAATATTAATTATATCACCCTCTTCTATGTTACCAAACAATATCTCTGTACTTACATAATCTTCTATTTCTTTTTGTATAGCTCTTCTTAAGCTTCTAGCACCATACTTCTTATCAAAACCCTTATCTATTATATAGTTTTTAGCCTCATCAGATAAGTTGATAACTATATTTCTTTCTTTTATAGCCTCATTTAACTCTTTAAGCATTATATTAATAATGTCTTTAAGGTCTTCTTTAGTGAGGGTATGGAATACTATAATATCATCTATTCTATTCAAGAACTCTGGGTTAAAGTTTTGTTTTAATTCTTCTAAAGCGAAGTTCTTTATATCATTAGCATCTTTTTCGCTTCCTACAGCATTAAATCCTAAAGAACTTCCTTTAACAATATCTCTAGCACCTAAGTTGCTTGTTATAATGATGATAGTATTAGAAAAATCAACTTTCCTTCCAAAATTATCAGTAAGCTGACCTTCTTCAAGCACCTGCAAAAGAATATTAGTAACATCAGGGTGAGCTTTTTCTATCTCATCAAAAAGTATAAGTGAATAAGGTTTTCTTCTTACTTTCTCAGTAAGTCCGCCGCCTTCCTCATAACCTACATATCCTGGAGGGGCTCCTATAAGTCTGCTTACAGCAAATTTTTCCATAAATTCACTCATATCTATTCTAATAAGAGCATCACTATCGCCAAACATAAATTCTGAAAGTACTTTAGCTAAAGCAGTTTTACCAACACCAGTAGGTCCTAAGAAAATAAAGCTTCCTAAAGGTCTTTTAGAAGTTTTTAATCCTGCTCTGCTTCTTCTTATAGCTCTTGATATAGAAGCTATAGCCTCTTGCTGTCCTACAACTTTTTGATGAAGCTCTTCTTCCATATCTATAAGTCTTTTACTTTCTGAATTTAATAATCTCTTTATAGGGATATTTGTAATTTCAGATATAACATATCTTATATCATCTTCCTCTATAAACGTTTCTATCTTATCGCGTTCTTCACGCCATTTTTCTTCTTTTTTAGTAAGTTCTTCCTGTAATGCAGTAATTTCATCTCTTATTTTAGCAGCTTCTTCAAAGTTTTGATTATCAACAACATTTTTCTTTTCTTGATTGAGTTCTTCTATTTTCTTTTCTAAATCTTTAAACTCAGCTGGTCTAGTCATATTAAGAAGTCTTGCTCTTGAACCTGCTTCATCTATTAAATCTATTGCTTTATCTGGTAAATGTCTTTCAAATATATATCTTTTACTTAAAACAGCAGCTGCTGCAATAGCTTCATCAGTATATTTTACTTTATGATGTTCCTCATATTTACCTTTTATACCGTTTAAAATTTCTATAGTATCTTCTATGCTAGGCTCTTCAACATTGATAGGCTGAAATCTTCTAACCAAAGCACCGTCTTTTTCTATATATTTTTTATATTCATTAATAGTAGTAGCACCTATACATTGTATCTCACCGCGTGAAAGTGCTGGTTTTAACATATTAGCAGCATCTAAAGCACCTTCAGCACCGCCGGCACCTATTAATGTATGAAGCTCATCTATAAATATGATAATATTATTAGCTTTTTTAATTTCTAAAACAATATTTTTTATTCTTTCTTCAAATTCACCTCTGTATTTTGTACCAGCTACAACAGAAGACAAATCGAGAGTAAGTACACGTTTTTTAAGAAGTATATCTGGTACATCTCCAGCAACTATCTTTTCTGCCAAGCCTTCAACTATAGCTGTTTTACCTACACCTGGTTCGCCAAGAAGTATAGGATTATTCTTTTTTCTTCTTGAAAGAATTTGAACAACTCTCATAACCTCATTTGATCTGCCTATTACTCTATCAAGAGCCTTATCACGTGCCATTTTAGTTAAGTCGCGTGCAAATTGATCCAATGTAGGAGTTTTTACTTTTTTTACAGTATCATCTTGATGAGTTTGTTCTGAAGAAGATGCACCGCTTCCTGCAACGCCAAGCATTTTTAATATTTCTTGCCTTAATACAGTAAGTTCAAGTCCTAAACTTGTAAGTACATTATAAGCTGTACCGCCTTCCTCTCTTAATAAACCAAGAAGCAAATGCTCTGTACCTATATAATTATGGCTTAAAGCTCTAGCTTCTTCAGCTGATCTACTAATTAATTTTTGCACTCTAGGTGCGGTAGGTAAAGTTCCAAATACTTTAGTTGAGGAAGATTTTACCATAGTAGATTCTAATTCTAATTTTAATCTATCCAAATCTATTTTCAATCTCATCAAAACACGAGTAGCTAAAGCCTCTGATTCATGCAATAACCCTAAAAGAATATGCTCTGGAGTTACCATATCATGATTTAATCTTTTAGCTTCTTCCTGAGCATATAATTCTATAACCTTTTTTGCTTTACTTGTTAAATGGAATTGAAACATATAATAATCCTGTATATATAATAATATTATATACTTTGAAATAAATTTTATTTTTTAATAGCTATTATCGGCTATAATATACTATAGCCTTAATAGCTAGTCAATAACACACATTAACTCTATATAATTGATGATAATGCCTAATATAGTATAAATGAATATCTTTTAATCAAATAAAACTACTATTAGCTACATTAACAACATTTACATTAGTTCTAGTAGTTGATGCAGTATTTACATTCAAATTATTATTATCATTACTGTTAGGAACTGAATAAAGTAATGAGAATACTAACGCCAAAACGATTGCTGTAGATAGAGCAAAAGAAAGTCTAGCTGAACACATAAAAGCATAAAATGGATTTATCTTTCCGTTTTTCATATTTTCCATTTTAGCTCTTTGCAACATGTACTGCCATTCTCTATCTGGCAAACTTGGCAAGTCGAAATAATGTCGTTTTTTTTCGATTTTGCTTTTAAATTGCATCATCTCATGTAGTTTCATAAAAGAGTCCTTTCTTTTTCTAATAGCGATTTCATTTTTTTAAGAGCATAAGAATAATTACTCTTAGCAGAATCGCTTGATATATTTAAAATATCTGCTATTTCTTTATATGAGTAATTCTCATAATACCTCAATATAAAGACATCTCTTTGTTTTCCCTTCAATTTAGTAGATGCATTGTATATCTTTTCCTGAAGATATATTCTTTCATATTCTTTTTCTGTATTATATCTTTTATCATCTACTACTTCTAATTTTTCTAAGTAAGGTGATTCTCTTCTATAAGCTTTTGAATACATATTTATAGCTGTATTACTTATTATACGGTATAACCAACCTTTAAAGTAATTGCGTTCTTCATATCTGTCTATAGCTTTATAAACACGTATTAATACGTCTTGTGTTAAATCCATAGCATCTTCATAGTTATGCATGAAGCGGTATGATAAATTAAATATATAGTTTTTATATCTAGTTAACAATATATCTAATGCTTCATTATCACCTTTCTTATGTGCCTCTATTAATTCATAATCTTTTAATAATTCTTTTTCTTTTATTTCTATCATCTCTACAAACTCCAATTTACCTGTTCTTAAATAATATACACATTATTTATAACAAATACAATAACATTTAAGTAAAATCAAGCCATATAACTTTCTTTCAAGAAATTCTTATTAGAACCATCTAATTTTTTCTTCTCATTGCTTGAATTTACTGCCTCTTTCTCATTAAACGCACACTCTATATCATACTTAGTAAGTGTCAAAGCGTTTCCTTTTACACCATCTAAATTAAAAAGTATATTGACCATTGCTGTTTCAACAATACTTTTTAATGATCTAGCTCCCATATTCATACTTGAAGCTTTATCTACTATAAAGTTTATAGCTTCAGACGTTACTGTTAACTTCTTACCTATACTCTTAAAAAAGTCTGTATATTTTATAATAGGAGATTCTGAAGTTTTTGTCAAGATATCTTTTAAATTTTCCTTTGTGAGCTCATTCAATGTTACTATTATAGGTATTCTTCCTATAAACTCCGGTATCATACCATATTTTTCTATATCTTTAACATCAACCTGACTCAATATCCTATCTTTTTGAAGTTTATTAATAACAGCATTGGAACCGAAACCTAAACTGCTTTCTCCTTTAAGACGCATCTTTATAATATCATCAAGTCCTACAAAAGCACCACCAAATATGAATAATATATTTTTAGTATTCATAAGTATGCCGTCACTTGAATGCATCATACGTCTGTCACCAAACTCAGGAACCCTAATATCCTCTCCATTCATCATAGAAAGTAAAGCCTCTTGCACTGCTTTATCAGAAGGATTGCCTGTAGTTGATTGATGTGCATCTGCTTTTGCAATTTTATCAACTTCATCTAAAAATACTATACCATGCTGTGCTTTCTCTATATCTCCATTAGCCTTTCTATATAAATTATAAAGCACAACCTCTACATCATCACCTACATAGCCTGTTTCTGTAAGTGTGGTAACATCAGCACGGGCAAAAGGAAGTCCTAAAATATCTGCTAATGTCTTAACTAAATAAGTCTTACCAACACCTGTAGGCCCTATCATAAGTATATTAGATCTAAATGGTATTTCTTTATTACCATTTATTCTAAGACAATGTAGATAAGCATGAACAGCTAATGCCTTTTTAGCCTCATCTTGACCTATCACTGTTTTATCTAACTCTGATACTATCTCCTTAGGTGTTAAAATAGCAGATTCTGAAGATTTCTTTTTGCTATTAAATTTATTTTCAGATGTGTATTTCCTTATAACTTCTTCGTTATTAAGAATACCTTCTATTATACCGTAATTATCTTTCTCCAAAAAAGCAAAAATAACTTTGGAATTTACAAAAGTTACTAATGTATTGCTTATCTCTAATATTCCGCCGCTTGGATATGGCTCATGAGATAATGTAAATATACCGCTTGACATTAATTTGCTTTTTGAATCAAAATAATGATACTTATTTATATAAATATCCGAATTCAATGTTATAAGCTCTAATATCCTTCTTATAGATATTGCTGACATTGAATCGCCGTAAATTGTATATACTAAAACTGAATATAATATAAATCTCTCATCTAAATTTAATTCTCTTTCAGCTATAAATTTTTCTATATTAAAATTATATTTCTTGAAAGTAGATATTTTTCTTACATCTCCTTTTAAAGAATTAACAAGCAAATCTATTTCATTAGCATTATTTAAATTTTTTTCATTATTTGATACAACTTCATCATCATAACCTAATGCCCTGTCTATATTACTTGACAGTCTTCTAGTCATATCATTTCTGTCAGATATTAAATTTAATGTATAAACGATTTTAGTGATTATTTCAAAATACGCTCTAAAGGCATCTTCCCTATCTTTATATTTTTCTTCGGATTTAGGTTTTTCATCTTTTTTCTTCATAATTTTCTCCTAAAAATTATTTAAACTAAATTACCTATTAAATCATATTCTGTATTATGAGTTATATTTACCTTAACAATATCACCTATATTGATTTTTTTATCATTTCCTATATAAACTTCAACATATCCGTCAACTTCAGGAGCATCGTATTTACTTCTTCCTATAAACTTATCATCATCTTCTTTTTTCTCTATTAATACATCTATTGTCTGTCCTATAAACCTTTCTAATCTTCTTTCAGAAACTTCTATAGCCTCTTTCATAAGTTTTTCTCTAAGCATCATTTTAGTATGTTTGCTTATTTTAGGTTTATTTAATGTTAATGCCTTTGTATTTTCTTCTTCAGAATAAGTGAATACACCTACTCTATCAAGCTCAGCTTTTCTGACAAATTTCAATAACTTTTTAAATGACTCTTTTGTTTCTCCCGGGAATCCTACTATCAATGATGTTCTTATAACTGCATTTTTATCGTAACTTCTTATTTTATCAATCATTTCTTTGTAGAATTTGTATCCTCTTGTACCTCTGTTCATATCTTTTAATATTTCTTTATCAACATGTTGTAAAGGTATATCAAAATATGGCACAACTTTATCAGTATTAAAAAATGCATCTATTATTTCATCATTCAATACAACTGGATTTTGATATAATACTCTTATCCATTCAATACCTTCTACTTTAGAAAGTTCTTTAAGCAAATCCGGCAAAGCTAGTTTACTGTATAAATCATATCCATAAAATGTTGTTTCCTGTGCTATCAAATTAATTTCTTTAGCACCTTTTTTAGCGTAATTTTCAGCTTCTTTTACTATATCTTCAATCTTTCTGCTTCTATGCTTTCCTCTTATACTTGGAATGGCACAAAAACTGCAGTTTGCATGACAGCCGTCACTTATTCTTATATAAACACTGTAATCTGAACCTGTATTAACTCTGTCGCCATACTCTTTATATTCTTTATTATTTTCAGCATCATGGAAACCGTCTTTTTCTACAGCAGTAAGTATTTTTTCTAAATCATGTATACCTATAGCGGAATCAACTTCTTTAAACATATCAAGGAAATTATCTTTATATCTTTCACTCATACAGCCTGATACTATTAATCTTTTACATTTTCCGTACTTTTTATACATAGAATGATCAAATATAGCATCAATGGATTCTTTTTTCGAATCTTCAATAAATGCACATGTATTTATAACTATAACATCTGCTTCTTCCGGATTATTTACTACCTTGAATCCATTTTTATTTAAAATAGCTAATATATGTTCGCCGTCAACTGTATTTTTTTCACAGCCTAAACTATGTAAATATATGTTATGCAAAGTGATTATCCTTTTTCTTTATTATTTTAAATATACTTAAATTATCAAAATAGTCAATTTTTATTTTTAAATAATAACTATTTTTATTTACTAAATATTACAAGCAAAAATACTTTATTTAGAAACTATAATCGGAATTATTATTTAGTATCTGACATAATAAGATTATATCTAGTAGAATCATTCAAATTCTTAACCCATTTTATAGTCTTATTAACTGTTTCACCTGAAGCACCAACATTAATAACTTTTCCATTAACTTTTACTACAACCTCTCCTGCATTACCTATAGTAAGCATAACAACATCTTTAGCTTCTAAATATAATGTTTTACCGCTTAAAAGGTTTGTAGTAGCTGGTCTGTTGGAATCTATAAAATATCTAACATATACAAAATGTTTAGCTGTTATCTCTATTCTGATATCAACTTTTTCTGTATCCTGTTCTATATAAGTTTCACCATTAATTACTGTAAGATTAGTAGAAAGATTTCCTCCATTATAATTAGCATTTAGCTCTGGAGTTTCAATTTCATTACTATATCCAGTATTTACCATTTGATTTTCTTCTAATCTTTCCATTTCAACTGTAGCAGAATTATCATAAACTTCTACAACACTTATTTTGAAATCATTTATACCATTTCCATTCAAATCTAATATTATAGGATTACTTTTGGAGAAAGATAAATCCTGTCCGTTTATATTTATATGTACAACATTACCTATAGTGTTAAATTTTATTGTAGCTGAAATTCCTAATGGCTTAAAATATATAACATCGCCTACTTTTACGCTTTGTTTAGCTTTACTATCAACTATATTCTTTGATATTTCAGTTTCCGGTCTATTTTGCTTTTTATTAGAAGAAAATAAGCCTAATATATTGTTTCTATTAACAACAATAACTGCTATAACAACAATAATAGCAAGTATAATAATAACTGTAGGCATTATAGGTCTTGTATTTCTAGTTCTTAATTTATACAAGTCCTTTTTTGGCATAAAAAGCAAATCTGTTTCAGCATTGCTTGTAGAACTTATATTTTTATTCTTTCTATTAGTCTCTTTTATTGTTTTTTCTTCATTTTTTTCTGAATTGATCGTATCTTTTAAGCTCTCTTTAGGAGGAGTTTCTTTTTCTTTAGGAGTACTGTTTTCTTGTTCAGTAGATTCTTTAGGAGTTTCCTTTACTTTCTTAAAAGCCTTATTATTTTTAGTATTCTTTAATAGATCCTGTTCTGATTTTATACCATTTTTCTGTAAATTGTATCTCTCAAGAACCATATTGGCATCTAAAGATAATTTATCGCTTAAATTCTTAATGAATCCCTTAACATATATCTCACCAGGTAATACATCAAATTCTTCATTTTCTAAAGCTTTTATAAATCTGGCAACTATATGAGTAGTAGCCTCTAATTCTTCTATAGTAAGACCTTTCTTTTCTCTAGCATTCTTTAATATTTGACCAATAGTTTCCATATAAATCCTTAAAGTTAATTATTTGGCACTAAACCATCTTTCAAAACTTGCATATTTTCATCTATAGTTGGTTCAAAATCCTTGTTTCCATCTTCATATCTAGGATTATATCTAATGCTTGTAAATAAATACTCTACAGGAACATTAGTTGTTGTTATGCCTAATATTCTTATGATCATACCTGTATTATCAACCCATAAATGAATCTTTGTAAAACCTGTTCTATCTACACTAGCCTGTTTAGATGTTAAAAGCATATGATAAGCCTTTCTAGTATCATTACCTGCATAAGATGCACTATTATATTTAGCAATACCTAAGTCTGAATCTTTAAAACTATTAAGCGATACTAATTCCCTTTCATCATAAAAATCTATATTAAATTTAGTTGTAAGTCTCAATATTCCTTCAGCTGTATATATAGCACCTGAATCACCGTAATTTAACTTTTGCTCAGCTACAACATTATTCCTTGGAAATATTATCCATAATGTTTCGCCATTACAATATATTGACTGACCATTTCCTCCTCTACTATATTCCATTCTAAATAGATTAGGATTTTTAGTTATAACTGTACCATACGATATCTTTTCCCCATTTCTTTCCACAAAATTAGCTGAAAAACCATTAATTTTAGTGAATCTATTGGATATCATACTAACAACTTTTTCTGGTGTCATTATTTGGGTATATGCTGATTGCATACTAATTAATAATATAATAAATATAGCAATTTTTTTCATAAATATTTTAATTTTTCCTTGATTTAAATAAATTACATCTATACTAATTTAATATGATATAATAAAAATACATAAAAAACAAGCATTTTATTTTTTTATTTAAAATCATTAAATTATTATTAATAACAAACTTATTTCATACTCATTTTTTACCAAAAACGAGTATAAAAAATCGATTTTTTTATAAAAATATGTAGTATTTCTCAATTATAGGAACTATATATTACTTCACATTAATGACATATTCAAAAATTAAAGTATATTATTTAACACAAAAATAATTATTAAAAATATCACATTATTATTAATAATATTTTTACATTAGGAGGAATAATATGAAAACAAAGGAAATAAATAATACAAAATACAATTTATCTAAATCTAAAAATATATATAGCAATAGAAGTGCAATAATACAAAATGATGAAGAAATAATTCTGCTGCTTGGAAATGAAATCCATAATGAAGGAATTGTTGATGTAGAAACAACTGTATATTTATCATTGCCAAGTTTCTTAAGGCTATATGATACATTAAAAGAAAAAGTTGACTTATTTAGAGAAGGAGGAAATTTATTATAAAAAATTAAATATTGGAGTTTTTAAGTTTATGAAAAATAATTATAATAATCATATAGAAGAATATATATTAAAAAATGAACATAATATAGTTTTAGTTATAAAAAAAGATATTAATATAAATATATATAATGACCTATACAATATATTAAATAGATTATTAGAAAATGAAGCTAGAAACATAATAATATATTTTAGAAACAATATTAAATATATAATTTCTAATGCCATATATTTGATGATTGAAACACAAAAAGTACTTGAGTTCAGAGGAGGAACAATGATATTAACCGGATTAAACGAATATGCAAAATGGTCATTAAAATCATTAGAAGCACATAAAAAAATTAAAATATCAGATAATATTGAAAATGCTATAAATGAAATAAAAGCATAATAAAAATATAAAAAAATAAGCAGGGAGAGAAAAAATCTCCTTGCTTATTTTTATTCACTAAATATTATTTAAACAAATAATTATCAATTATTAGTTAATACCGCATTTACAAAATCTTCATAATTAGCATTTACCAAACTGTAAACATTCAAAAATCCATTTGTAGACATTATACTAGAAGCTATTGAAGCTCTATTTCCGCTCCTGCAATAAACTATATAATCTTTGTTTTTATCCAAAAGATTTATTTTACTTATAAAATCAGTATTCATAACATCGATATTAACTGAGTTTGGCACACTTCCTGCCATATATTCTTCTGCTGTTCTTACATCTAATAAAATTAAATTAGTAGATTTTGTCATTAAATCTAATGCTTTTTTTAAGTTAATATCATTATAAGATTTTTTGGAACAAGAGAGCATTAGAAACAAAAATAATAAAACAATGCCAAAATACAATAAACACTTTTTCATTTCTTTATATTTCCTTTTAACTATTTTTATAAATTTTATTAATTAACATAATATTATATTTATATATTTTGTCAAACAGTTTTTAATAATAAAAAATAAATTATACATTTTTAAAAAATTCATTATTACATAAATATTTTGTAATATATTTTCTATACTTTCTTTATTTTTATTTGTTATTATTATATAATTAATACAATTATTTTTAGCGGATAATTTTTTTATGGTAAAAAAGATATGTTGTTTATTAGCAATGATGATATTAGTATTATCTTGTGCTGACAAAAATAAAAAAGAAGAAAATAAACAAGATTCTATAAACATTATAGAAGATGATGAATATATAAAAAATATAGTAAAGGATTCTTCTAAGTAATTAATAAATTATTAAAATGGAAAAAACATCATGTTTATCAATCAAAAAATAAAGGCCTATATATGCACATCTTTCAGCATATTAATGTGGGGCATAACTTTCATTTCAACAAAAATATTGTTAAATGATTTCTCTCCAATAGAAATTCTCTTTACTAGATTTTTATTAGGTCTTATATTATTAATGATAATATATCCAAAAAACAATAAAATATATTCAAAAAAGGAAGAACTATTATTTGCTCTTACAGGATTAAGCGGAGTTACACTTTATTATTTATTTGAAAATATAGCATTAAATTATTCTCTAGCTTCTAATGTAGGAATACTTGTTGCTATAGGTCCGCTGTTTACTGGAATATTTGCGGCTGTTTTTTTGAAAGAAAAATTAAAACCTAATTTCTTTATAGGATTTATATTTGCAATAATTGGAATTGCTATAATAACTTTCAATGGAAAATTTGTATTAAAAATAAATCCTATAGGTGATATGTTTGCCTTGCTTGCTGCTGTTATGTGGGGAATATATTCTGTACTTGTTAAAATTATGGGAGATTTAGGACATAGATCAATAACTATAACAAAGAAAACATTTATATATGGAATAATATTTATGCTTCCTATGATGTTTTTAATGAAATTTAATGTAAGCATAAATGATTATTTAAAACCAATAAATTTAGTTAATTTTATATTTCTTTCATTTGTAGCATGCACATTATGTTTTATAACTTGGGCATATTCAACAAGAATTTTAGGTGCAGTAAAAAATAACACTTATATATATATTATACCTATAATAACATTGATATCTTCAAAAATAGTATTGAATGAAAACATTACTATATTTGCTGTTATTGGTGTGGCATTAATATTATTAGGTGTAATAATATCAGAAACAAATTTATTTTCTAAAAAAGCAATAAAAAACAATAAATGAGTATATACCTAAACAACTATATTTTGTCAAAAATAAATTTATATTTTTGTTTTTATATCTGGGGCTTTGCCCCATACCCC
>NZ_CALXRM010000052.1 GCF_944390845.1 uncultured Brachyspira sp. | reverse complement strand
TTACATGTAATATAAATTATCAATTTAAGCTAAAATATAGCCCTTTTGCTTCTTTGTGGCAACAAAAGAAGTGGGGTGCGGGGCAAAGCCCTGCAGATATTTAAAATTTAAAAAAATTATTTTTGACAAAATATAGTTGTTTAGGTATATACTAAAATAATCATAAATGTAAAGTTATAACAAAAATACAATTATATAAAATATATTATTAATAATTTATTTTATTTATAATACTAAAAATTACTTTTATATATATTTAACTCCATTAATCTTTGCTATAGTCATTCCGTAATTAGTAATAGGCACATTCTGTTCTTTGCATATTCTTATTCTATTTAAAATATGTTTTCTTGTCCCCATACAGCCGCCGCAATGTATAACCAAATCATATTTTGACAAATCATCTGGAAAATCATTACCTGCAACATAATCTATATCAAACTCAAAACCAAATTTCTTTTTTAATAAGTTTGGAATTTTTACTCTGCCTATATCTCCCTCCAAAGGAACATGAGTACAGCTTTCTGCTATTAATATTTTACTGTCCTTTGTTAAATTATCTATAAAATCAGCACCTTTTTTATATACTTCTTCATCTCCTTTATAGCGGGCAAAAAGAACTGAAAAAGAAGTTAATAAACTTTCTTTAGGTTTTAATTTTTCAACTTCTTTAAAAACTTGAGAATCTGTTATTATTACTTTAGGAGCTTTACTTAATGCTTTCAATGCATTTTCAAATTTATCAAAAGTCGAAGCCATTATAACAGCTTTATTATCTAAAATATCTCTTATAGTCTGAACTTGAGGAAGAATCAATCTGCCTTTAGGTGCTTGAATATCCTGAGGCATAACAAGCATTACTATATCATCTTCTTTTATTATATGCCCTGTTATACTTATTTCTTCAGTTTTTGGAATCGTTAATTTTATAGTTTCTATTAATGAATCTATATTAATATTATTAGAAGCACTTATTGAAACAGTTTCTAAATTAAAAATTTCTTTTATATTTTCTTCTGTTTTTTTATAATCAGTATTTAAATCTATTTTATTTAAAACTGCTATAATAAGTATCTCTAAACTTTCAAGTTCATTTTTCCATTTCAACTCTAATGAATAATCATTATCTATAAAACTAGCATCAAAAACAAGCAAAGCTATATCAGAAGACTCCATTATTTTTTTAGTTCTTTCTATTCTTAAAGATCCAAGTTCTCCCTCATCATCAAAGCCTGCAGTATCTACTATAACACATGCTCCTATAGTATTTATTTCTATAGCTTTTTTAACTGGATCCGTAGTTGTACCTGCTATATTTGAAACTATTGCTATATTTTGATTTGAAATAGAATTTATAATACTTGATTTACCAGCATTTCTTCTTCCAAATATTGCAATATGAGTTCTATTTGCATTCGGTGTATTATTCATATCTTTTCCTATTTATAATTATTCATAAATAAAAAATTAATTCAACTTTCTTAATACATATATTAATATACACAATTAAGAAAACTGAATCAATTATAAAATGAATAATCCTCATTAAAATTTAAAATCTCTTTTTCCTTCGTCTATTGCTTTTAAAGCTTCTATCAATTTAGCTTTAACTTTTTCATTAGGCACTTTTTCTATCTCATTAGCAATAACTTTATCTATAGATTTTTTAGTTTCTTCTTTGGCATAATCATTCTCATATTCTTTTAAAGTTATTATAGCATTAGCCTGACAGAAATTTTTTATTTGTCCGCTTTTAGCAAATGACATGAATCTGTCACCTGTTCTTCCTTCTCTATAGCAAGCAGTGCAGAAACTTGGAAGATAATCTATATCAGCAAGCCATTTTATAATATCATCAAGCGAACGGTTATCAGAAATTTCAAACTGTTTAGAATTTTCTTCTTCCTCCTCAACATATCCTCCAACGCTTGTTCTTGATCCTCCGCTTATTTGAGAAACACCAACTTCCAAAGCTTCCTCTCTTGATTTCTGGCTTTCTCTTGTAGAAACGATAATACCAGTATAAGGAACGGCAATTCTTAAAACAGCAACTATTTTTTTGAATAAACTATCAACTATAGCATTAGGGAAACTTTTAACATCAACATCATCAGCAGGTCTTATTCTTGGTACGCTTATAGTATGAGGTCCGCATCCAAAAGTATCTTCTAAATGTTTAGCATGATAAAGCATAGCAGTAAAATCGTATTTATAATCATAAAGTCCGAATAATACACCTATACCAACATCATCAATTCCGCCTTCCATAGCTCTGTCCATTGCCTCTGTATGATATTCATAATTACTTTTTGGGCCGCTTGGGTGAACTTTTTCATAAGTCGGTTTATGATATGTTTCTTGGAATAATACATAAGTACCAATTCCTGCATCTTTTAACTTTTTGTAATTTTCTACGGTAGTTGCTGCAATATTAACATTAACTCTTCTAATAGCTCCGTTTTTATGCTTAATGCTGTATATTGTTTTTATTGATTCAAGCAAATATTCCATACTAGCATAATCAGGATCTTCTCCGGTTTCCAATGCAAGTCTTTTATGTCCCATATCTTGTAATGCTATAACTTCAGCCCTAATTTCATCTTGAGTTAATTGCTTTCTAGCTATATGTTTATTTTTAGCATGATAAGGACAGTAAACACAGCCATTAACACAATAATTTGATAAATAAAGAGGAGCAAACAAAACTATTCTTTTACCATATATTTCTAATTTTATTTTCTTTGCTATTTCAAACATTTCATTTTCTACATCTTTGTCATTGCAAAGAAGTAATGCCAATGCCTCATTAGGTTCAAGACCTTTCATTTCATTAGCTTTATTAAGTATATCTCTTATATTATAATTACCGCTTTCAACTTGAGATATAGTTTTTAAAATTTCCTCATTATTTATAAATTCATTTGCATTTCTTGATTTTGAATCATATTTAAATAAAGTTTCAGATGACATGAAATAAACTCCTAATAATTAAACTGATATTGATATATTATTTTTTATTAGCGTATAATGCTTTGGCAGAAACACCTTTTAACATACCAAGTTTACCCGTTAAACTATTAATTACATCATTAGGAGCATTTAAGACTATACTGATTATATTTATATTTTCTTCTCTATAAGGAATTCCCATTCTTCCTATAATAAAATTACTATTATCATGCAAAATTTCATTAACTTTTGATATACTGTCATTGACTTCAATTATTATACCTATAAGAGCAATTCTATTATTTTCCATAAATCAGATAAAATATAAAAATTAAAATATTCCTTCATGATAAACATTAACAGTTATTCACTTAGGTAATAATATTATAAAATCATAAATATTTTTGTAAATAGTATTTTATAATTTTTTTAATTTTTATTTTTCTATTTTAAAGAAACTCATAACAGACTAAAGTTCTTTAGCATCATCATATAAAGCAAGCGAAGAAGCTGTGGACTGTTCTACTAAAGCAGCATTCTCTTGAGTTATAGTATCCATTTCCATAACAGCTTTATTTATTTGGGATACTCCTGACTGCTGTTCTAAAGCTGCCGAACTTATATCTCTTATAATATTTGCTGTTTCATCTATTTCAGTCTTTATACTCATAAATAATTCTTCCTGACTTCCTACTATATTATTAGCTTGATTTATTTTTTCATACACTTTATTTACTAATTCTGTTATATCTTTAGCTGAAGCCTGACTGCTCTGTGCTAAACTTCTAACCTCTGAAGCTACTACCGCAAATCCTTTTCCTTGATCTCCTGCTCTCGCCGCTTCTACTGCCGCATTTAAAGCCAATATATTAGTTTGAAATGCTATGCCTTCTATAACTTTTATTATATCTTTAATCTTTTCACTGTCAGCATTAACTTCATTCATACTTCTAACCGTTTCTGATACTACAGATGTGGCATTATCTATAGACTCTCTACAATGATTCATCATTTCATTACCTTTTACTGAATTATTTGCAGCCATTGATATTGCTGAAGAAATTTCCTCCATAGATGATGCTGTTTCTTCAAGGTTGGCTGCTGTATCTTCTGATCTTTTTGATAAGTCTTTATTGCCTGCTGCTAAATTATTCGCCGCTAATGACATTTTATTTGCATTATTCAAAGTTGTTTCTATTATTTCTATAAGTTTATATTTCATATCATGAAAAGAAAGCGATAATTGTCCAAGTTCATCTTTTCTATTTAATTTTCTTCTATGCATAATGAGTCTTCCAGATGCTATTTCCTTAGCCTCATCAACTATAATATTAAGAGGTTTTATTATACTTCTAGTAAATAGGAAAACTACCAATGTCATAAAAACCATAGATATTATACCTATTATTATACTGATTACTATAATAGATTTATTAATTTCATAAATTTCATCTTCATCCATAGCATAAGCTACTACCCAAGGATGAATTTTCATTTTTTTATAATATCCTAATCTTTTATGATTATTGAAACTATATTCCAAATTACCTTCTATACTTCCAGACTTAAATATATTATCATATTCATTAGGAGCATCTTCACCTATTTCATTTGGATCAGTATCCATTACAACTTTAAGCTGATCATTAACCGCTACTATTCTTCCGCTTCTTCCCAATTTTATATTGCTGAAATAATTTTCATATATAACAGAAGATCTAACTATCAATATCAAATAACCTATAACATTATTCTCAAAATCTAATATTTGAGTACCAATAGATACAGTATATTCTCCTGTATCTGCTGATTTTCTCATATTATTTCCAATAGCATATTCTGATCCGGATTTTAATTTATTCCACATACCGGGCCTAAATTCGGACATATTCTTACCTGTTAATTCATTTTTTTTATCTAATAATATATTACCATCAACACCTAAAACATAAATATTTTCTAAATATTCATTTCTTTTTATGAATAAATTTAAATCCATTAATCCTAATCTTCTGGAATTTTCATCTTTGTTTATAAGATAATTTCTAATATTAGCACTGCTGGAATAAGCAACTGAGACCATAACTTGGGAATTTAATATAGAATTGAATAAATTAGCATATCCTTCTACGGTGTTCTTAAAACCTGTATCCGTACTTTGTGTTATTCCTTTATTTGAAAAAAATACTGATGCAGTTAATAAAAAAGCCAGCATTAATATAGACATTAAACTAATGGTAATAGGCATTTTAAAAGACAGGCTGCTAAATTTACTCATACTTTAAGCTCCTTAGGCATTTAGAATTTGTTTAAGATCAATACGAAAAAATATAGTAGAATTTACTATATAATATATAGTATAGTAAATTATATTAATACTGTCAATTAAATACCCTATACATGTATATGAAAATTAAATAATAATATTGTTGTATAGAAAAAATGTTAATGTAAAGTTATTCTATACAACAATATCATATAAAATTATTTTTCTATTTTAAAGAAACTAACAAGAGATTGTAATTCTTTTGCATCATTAAACAAAGCAATAGAAGAAGCTGTAGATTCCTCTACTAAAGCAGCATTTTCCTGAGTTAAGTTATCCATTTCTTCTACAGCTCTATTTACTTGAGATACACCTTCTTTTTGTTCAACTGCTGCTTCGGTGATAGCTCTTATTGTATCAGCCGTTTCTTCTATTTGCTCTTTTATACCAAGAAATAACTGTTCCTGACTTCCTACTATATTATTAGCTTTATTGATTTTTTCATATACCTGATTAATTAATTCTGTAATATCTTTAGCTGAATCCTGGCTGCTTTGTGCCAAACTTCTAACCTCAGAAGCTACTACCGCAAAACCTTTACCTTGATCTCCTGCTCTAGCTGCTTCAACTGCTGCATTAAGTGCTAATATATTAGTTTGGAATGCTATTCCTTCTATAACTTTAATAATATTCTTTATTTTCTCACTATCAGCATTAACTTCGCTTATGCTTTTTACTGTATCTTCTACTACTGAAGCTGCATTTTCTATAGCTGCTTTACAGTCTTTCATCATATCATTTCCTTTTACAGAATTATTGATAGATATTGTAATTGCTGCTGCTATTTCTTCCATAAACGAACCTGTTTCTTCAAGGTTTCCGGCTGTACTTTCTGCTTTTTCTGCTAAATCTTTATTGCCTACTGCCAAATTATTAGCTGCCTGAGACATTCTATCTGCCTGATTCAAAGAAGCTTCCATTATTTCAATAAGTTTATATTTCATATTATGGAAAGAAAGTGATAATTGTCCTATTTCATCTTTTCTATTTACCTTTCTTCCATGCATAACAAGTCTTCCAGATTCTATTTCTTTAGCCTCATCAACTATAATATTAAGAGGTTTAGTGATACTTTTTGCAAATAAGAACATCATTATTACTAAAGCTATAATAGATAAAAATGCCACAATAATACTTACAGCAATTGTCATTCTAATCTGTGCATAAATTTCATCTTCATTCATGGCATAAGTTACAATCCAAGGCTTAATATCCATTTTCTTATAACGTCCAACTCTAACAACATTTCCTCTCTTATAAGAATAAGGACCTGTTTTTGAAGCATCTTTAAATATTTCTTTATATTCTTGAGGTGCTTCTTTATTTATATTGGCAGTATCCATATCCATAGTAACAATATTACTATCATTAACTGCCACTATTCTTCCTGTTTTTCCTAATTTTACATCTTTAAAAAATGTATCATGTATTACTGAACCTTTAACTGTAGTAACTAAATATCCTATAGTATTATTAGTAAAATCTGTTATTCTTACTCCCATACCCATAGTAATTTCTTTACTTACTGGAGATTCTCTTGTAAGTCCTAAAGCAGCAGTTTCTCCTTCCTTAAATCTTTGCCATAATACTGGTCTTATATCGGCAAGTGTCTTTCCTATTAATCCTGCCTCCAAAGTTAAAAGCACATCTCCATTTATATCCGTAAGATAAATGTTTTCTACATAAGGGTTTCTATCCATAAAATTTTTTATATCAACAGCACAATATCCTCTGTAAGTATCATCTCTAAATAAAAGATAATTTCTTATATTAGCATCACTAGCATAAGAAGATGCAAGCATAAATTGTGCTTCTATAACAGAATCCAATAAAGATGCATATCCATCTACTGTATTTTGGAATCCTACATCTATAGCTTCTCTTATACCTCTGCTTGAAAAATATAAAGAAATAGATAAAAGAACTACTATTATAATAACACTTATAAAACTAATGACTAAAGGAAGTTTAAATGCTAAGCTATTTAATTTCTTCATAAGAAATCCCCTAAATAATTATTTATGCTACATTTTATAATTATAGTAAAATTTATTATCCTTGTCAAATAATATTACAATAATTAGATTTATAATACACATAATATCGAAAATTACGTTAATATTATAGAATTTTTTTACAAAAATAAAATAACTAAAATTATTAATATTGAAATCATTAATAAATATATTTTGACATAAAAAAATAATTTTATCTAAAATTAAATCACACTTTTTTAAATTTAAAATAGGAAATATTCTCGGATATATGTTCCGTTTTATTTAATATTTCTTTACTAGAAACAGCACTATCATTGGCAAGAGAACTATTTTTTTGTGTAATCTCATTAATAGAAGCGACACTTATATTAATCTGTTCAATATTATCTTTTTCTTCCTCTGCTGCATTTGCTATATTTATAAGTGAATTAGAAACATCTACTACTAAATTATTTATTTCATTTAATAGTGATGAAGATTCAGCAACAGTTTCATATCCGGAATTTATTTTTTCAATAGTGCTTTCTACTATTGCTGTTATATCATCTGCTTTAGAAGAAGTTTGTGCTAAATTCCTTACCTCGCTAGCTACAACTGCAAAACCTTTACCCTGATCGCCTGCACGTGCGGCTTCAACTGCTGCATTAAGTGCTAATATATTAGTTTGAAATGCTATAGACTGTATCATTTTAATAATTTCTGATATTTGTTTACTAGCATCTGATATTTCATTCATATTTGATGAAGTTTTAGATACCATTTCTACACCTTTAATAGTACATTCTAATGCTTTTTTACTCACTTCTTTAGCATTACTTGTATTATTACAAGTATCTGAAATAGAAGATGAAAGAAATTGTATTGCACTTGCTAACTCATTAATAGATGAAGACTGTGAAAGAGTTTTCATAGATAAATCATCATTGCCTGAAGATATTTTATCCATCTCGCTATTAATAGAATCTATATCTAATTTCAAATTATAAATTACCGAACTAACATTTTTTTGCATTTCATCTATAGAAGATGATAAAGCATTAGCTATATTGCGTTGTTTTTTTGAATCCTTTTCTTTAATGTCAAAATTACCTAAAGCCATATTATCTATATGACTTATAGCCTCATTTAAAGTATTAGTAATAGGTATAGTAATAAAAGTTACCAAAATTGTTTCTAGGGCAAGAGATAATAATATTATAAATACCAAATAAAAAGTTAATGCATTTGTTCTATCTCTCAATTCATTAATATTTCCTTTAGCTACTATATACCAAGGAAAACCTGTTATTTCTTTTATTCCATACCACTGACTTTTTATTATAGAAACAGCACTTCCATTATTTATATGATTTTTTATATCTAAAAACTGAGGTATATCAAATGCACTATACTTATCATTTAATAAATAATTAACATCGCTATGATTTAAATATCTTCCATCTGAAAGAACTACATAAAACTCATAACCTTTATCATTTTTTATTTCATTCATTATACTGTCTATCTTTGAAAAATAAACATCTAATGCGGCAACTCTTTTAATAGAAGATGCATTTCTAACAGCAATCGCTAAAGTTATAACAGTAGAAGATGTTGAAACATCTGTATACGGTTCGCTTACATAAACATCATTTGTATTTACAGAATTAATATACCAATCTCTGGTAGTTTGGTCATAATCGCTTGGTATGGTATCTGGAATAGCACTCACAAAAACGCCGCCATCAGCATAAGGAATATTGCCTCCAAAATAAATATCAACTAATTCTTTATCTAATGTTTTCATTTTATAAACTGCCGACATCATATCATTTACAGACATATCCGTTTCAAAGAAATTATTTACTGTTTTTAATTGAGTTTTATATTCAGATATCCACCTTGATATATCCAATGAAACATTATCCATTATATCATCTATATTATACAAAAAATTTTCTTTGTACTGTTTGTAATAAGTTATATATATTGGAACACAAATCAATACAAAAAATATAAAGTATGGAATAACAAATTTTAATATAATCATGCTTCTGCTGATTCTTTTTTTGTCTTAACCATATTAAGACTCCTAAAACATTTAAAATTGATATACATGATATAAAAGAAAATATTATTGTCAATAAAAATTTGTTTATTATATAATGATATTACTACTTTTTTAATTAATTAATTAATAATTATTATATATATGTTTTTATGTAAAAAAATGACTAACATCATTTAAACACAATAAATTTAATATAATTTGACTAATTCTTTTTTTATTATAGAATACTATAAAATGGAAAAAATCATTAGAAGAACTGCATTAACTATAATATATATAATATTAGCCTCTTTAATAACTGCCTCAGTAATTATTATACCTAAAGCATATAATTTTTATAAATCATGCAAAGAATACGTAAATAAACCATTTTCAAATAATGAACTAAAAATAGATGAAGACCGTGCCTTAAAAGTATATGACAGAAACTCAATATTAATATCAACTATATTTCCAAAGCATGGCGGATTCTTTGAAGAAGTAAAATATGAAGACTTATCTACAAATTTAATTAATGCAGTTGTAAGTGCTGAAGATAAAAATTTCTTTAATCATAATGGAATAGATTATAAAGCAATAATAAGAGCATTTTTATCAAATTTAATAAGCGGCAGGGTGGTATCCGGAGGAAGTACTATAACTCAGCAATTAGCAAAAAATATTATTCCTCGTGAAAGAACATATATAAATAAATTCTATGAAGCACTAGATGCGATAAGATTAGAAAGAAATCTTACAAAGAAACAAATAATCACAGAATATTTAAATAGAGTATTCTTTGGAAATAACTGTTATGGTGTAGGGGCTGCTAGTGATTTGTACTTTCATAAAAAAGCAAAAGATTTAAATAACAATGAATCTGCAATGCTCGCTTCTATAATAAAATCAGGTACTAAATTTAATCCGTATAAATATGAAGAAAGATTAAAATCAAGAAGAATATATGTACTTGGAGAAATGAAGAATAATAACTTTATAACAGAAGAAAATTACAATATATATACAAATGAAAAAATTAAAATTTTTGATGATAAAGAAAAATACACTTTCAAAGCTCCGCATTTTACAATGTATGCAAAAGAATCATTAGAGCAATTAAAATATACCGGAGTAACAGAATTAAGAACAACATTAGATTATAATATGCAAAAAGAAGCAGTATTAGTTATAAGCAATTCCAGTCAGTCGCTTCATACATTCAATGTAAGAAATATATCATGCGTAATACTTAATGCTAAAACAGGCGAAGTACTTTCAATGATAGGTTCTATGGATTATTTTGATGCTGAAACTCATGGTGCTGTTAATGGAGCTACTGCATTAAGACAGGCAGGAAGTACTTTAAAACCATTTATGTATGCATATTTATTCGATAAAGGCGAATCCCCTGCTTCAGTTATAGCTGATATAAAAACTCATATCAATTCACCAGGCGGAGATTATATACCAGAAAATTTCGATCATAAATATAGAGGCCCAGTTACTATAAGGGACGCATTAGCTAATTCATTAAATATACCTGCAGTTAAATGGCTTGCCAGATACAGTATAAGAGATTTTCAGAATATACTTTTAAAATCCGGATTAAGTTCTATAGATAAAAATCCTGATTATTATGGTTATTCTTTGGTGCTTGGAAGTGCTGAAGTGCGTTTAGTTGATTTAGCTTCAGCATATACTATATTTCCCAATTCCGGAACTTTTATAAATCATTATTCTATAAAATCATTAAAAAAAGCTAACGGAGAAGTTATTAAACTTCCTAAGAAAACTACAAGAAAAGTAATATCTGAAGAAAGTGCATATTTAATAACAAGCATATTATCCGATAGAAATGCCAGAATGGGTTCATTCAGAAGTTATAAAGGAATAGTTTATCCATTTTCTGTAGCCATAAAAACTGGAACTTCAAAAGGCTCAAGAGATGCTTGGGCTATAGGTTATACAAAAGATTATATAGTTGGAATTTGGTTAGGAGATTTTGCTGGAAGCGAGATGATAAATATAACCGGCGGTAATGGTGCTGTTCCTATACTTTATGACTTATTTACTATGCTTAATAAAAGTCAGAAGGAAACTAAATGGGATAAGCCTGATACTATAGTAAAAAGAGAAATTTGTCTTATAAGCGGAAAACTTAGAAATGAATTCTGTAAAGAAACTAGAATGGAAGTATTTTCTCATATAAATGTACCTACTGAAGAATGCGATGTTCATAATCTTTATATAAGAAACAACAGCGATGGTTCTGTAAGTGAAAAAGTTTTTGTAAATTTACCAAGTGAATATAATGGCTGGATTAGAGAACAGCAATTAGAACGCCCTACTCCAGAATGGACAAAAGTTAATAATATTTATGCCTACAACATGGCTAAACAAAATAATATTAATAATACAGCAAATAGAATGGATAATACTATAAACACTGAAAATAATATAGCTTACAATACAGTTCAGACAACTTCAGAAAATATAATTCAAGTTCCAAGAATAAAAGAAAGACTATCAATAAAAGAACCTACTGATAATTCTGTATATAAAATAGATTCTACCTTACCTTTGGAATATCAAAATATATTCATATCTTCATACATTCCTAAAAATATTGTATCAGCAAAATTATATTGTGATAATGAAATAATAGGAAATATTGATGATTTAAAAAAAGATTATATAAGATGGAATTTAAAACAAGGAAGCCATACTTTTTATATAGAAGCTGAAACAGAAACAGGGGAAATTATAAAAAGCTCTACTGTAAAAATATACGTACAGTAAAAAAAAATCGTATTGCCAATTTTTTTAATGTCGATAATATTAATAGTAAGTTATCTATTTTATGGAGTTTATCTATGAATAAAAAAATTATTTTCATACTACTAATGCTTTCTATGGCTTTAACTTTGCAGTCTGCTTATAAAACTAATCAATATATGAAAGTTGTTGATGTTAAAGGAAAAGTAAAAATATCATCTCAAAAAGCTATAGTAAAACCAGCACAAAATGGAGATTTACTATTCTCAAAAGATAATATATCTACTGAAAAAAATTCTTCTCTAACTTCATATTTAGAAAGCAACAATATATTTAAAGTAAAAGAAAACTCATCATTAAATATAGAAGAATCTTATGATAGAACAGGAAATACTAAATTGCATTTAGACAATGGAGATTTTTTAATTGTAGCTTCATCAAATGCTAAACCTGACAGTATTACAATATCAACTTCTAATGCGGATGTTAAAGTATCCGGTGCCGCTTTAATATCATATACTAATGGAAATACAAAAGCCCAATTCTTATATGGAGATGGCGAAGTAAATGGTACTAAAGTTGATCAATACATGGAAGCTAATATTGATAATTCAAATAAAGTATCTATAAAAAATATAGAAGTTAATGAATCTTTAACTAATACTATTAATGAAATATCTTCTATGCCTTATGTAAAAACAATGGTTGCTGATATATCAAATGTTGTTGATGTTAAAGACTATTATGAAAATAAAGCCAGCAGCGAAACTAATACTGTAGCTGAAATTACATCTGAAACTTATACAGAAACAAATACAAATGAAAATATCACTACTTTTATAATAACTAATGAAATAAAACAATAATAATTATTATATAAATCTCTCTTTATCTTTTATAAACTTTGACAAATAAAAAATAGAGTATATAATATACTTAAATATGGGTAAAAAGGTAAAGAGAGATGACTCCTCGAGAACAAATAGTAAATGCTGGAAAGAGGCTATTTAAACAATATGGTTTCAAAAAAGCATCTATGAGCGATATAGCCTTAATGGTACATAAATCGAAAAGCAGTATTTATCATTATTTTAAAAGTAAAGAGGAAATATTTTTTGCTATAGCAGAAAACGAAGCTAATGATCTAAAAAAAGATTTATACGAAGCTATAAAAAAAGAAGATACTGCTGAGGCAAAATTAAGAGCTTATATTCTAACAAGACAAAAAGGTTATATAAAATTAGCTAATCTATACGAAGCATTACACAGCGAAATATTTGAGGATTTTACTCTTATAGAACATATGAGAGCACAATATCATAAAGAAGAATACGATACAATAAAAATGATACTTAGAAATGGTGTAAAAAAAGGCCTATTCAATATAGATTTAAGACTTGCTACAGAATCAATTCTAGCAATAATAAAAGGCTTTGAAATAGAATGGGCTAAAAATAAAAACACTGAAAACTATGAAAAAGATTTAGATACTATAATAAATATCATCTTTTACGGAATTGTTAAAAGAGATTAATTAAAATAAAAATGAAAAAACTTTTTATATACCCATTAACCTATATAATATACATTACAATATTTTTCGCTTTAGGAATATCAATAGCTTTCTTAAAAAAAAATTTCGACATTATATATACTTCTTCGATAACTGCATTTGCATTAATAATGATATCTGTAATACTAGCATTAATTCGTAAATATAATATATCAATATTAATTCTAGCTTTATCATCTGCATTTATTGGATATAACTATACAATGTTAAGGTATTATGATATATTCAAAAATACTCTTAATAAATTTAATGGCAATATAGAAGCATATAATGCAAAAATATTATCTTATGACGGGGTTGTAGGATTTAAAAATAGATATGTAGCTCAAGTTAATAAAGTTTATGATGGAACTAACTGGCATAATTATGCTGGAAATATAAGAATTTATACCACATCTGTAAAACCAATATTTATCAACGATGAAATAACAGTATCATCTAAACTTAATTTATATAAAAATATATTAACAAATGACACCTTGTATGATCCTGAATTATTAGTAGAAATACTTGAAGATAAAATGCTATACGGAGTTGCAAATATCTATCAGTATAATAATTTTGTTGTACAAAAGGAAGGAACATCTTTTATAAATTATATTGATAATTATGCTATTGATGTAAGAAACATAGTAAAAAGAGCATTATCAAAAAATATTGAAGCTATACCATATACAATAATTAAAGGAATAATAGTAGGCGATAAAAATATTATACCATATCATATAAAGCAATATTTTATTGATTCTGGAATATCACATATACTTTCAATATCAGGACTTCATATTACAATGGTGCTTACAATTTTAATCTTATTGTTGTCATTTTTCCCTATAAACTTTTATAAAAAAATATTAATAGCAACAACAATAACTGTTATTGTGTACCCTCCTATTACATTTTTTTCAGTATCAATACTAAGAGCAAGTATAATGGCATTATGTTTGATGATATCATATTATTTTGATAGAAACAGAAATTCAATAAATGCATTATTTCTTGCAGGGTTAATAATACTTTTATTTAATCCAAGTGCAATTAAAGATATTAGCTTTCAATTTTCTTTTTTAGCGACATTAGGAATAATAATTTACTACCCTGTATTTAATTTTTATATAATAAAAAATATTAGAAATATTAAAACAAATAACAAAGCAGTAAATATAATAAAAAGTATTGCAATAAAATCTTTATCATTTATGTCTATAAATATATTTGCCATTATAACAGTAATACCATTAAGCATATATCATTTTTCATTATTAAATTTAACTTCAATAGTATCTAATATATTCGCTGTACCTCTGGCTTTTATAATACTTTCATCTTCGTTGCTTACAATAGCTACTTATAAAATTTATGAACCATTGTCAATATATCCAGCCAAAACTACAGAATTCTGTTCCAATCTATTAATAGAACTTGCTGATAAATTCAGTAATATATCTTTTTTAAAATATGAATTGTCATGCAATTTATATTTAGCAATATTTATAACATTTATAATAATATTGATTGGAATGATTTTAAGAATTAATGTTAGTAAGTTAAAATAAAAAAGCGTACCTAAAATTATTTAGATACGCCGAGAAGATTTTTTAATTAATTACTTAGCAGGAGTTAATTTTGTTAATGCATCTTCTACTAATGCAGTCCAAGTAGCACCGCTTACGCCGTCAACATAAATGTTATTAGCTTTGATCATTTTGTCATAAGCAGCTTTTCCTCTAGCAGGACCAGAACTGTGTGCACATTTTGTTAATACAACTTTTGTTAATTTACCACCAGCAACAGTTACTTTAGCTTGATAGTCACCTTGTTTAGTCTTATAAGTAGCTTTATAATTACCTAAGTATGTGCCGTCTGGTACTTTAGCTAAATCAACTTTAGCTTGAGCAAATAAGAACATACTAGCAGCAAAAACAACTGCTACAACTAAAATAAACATTTTTTTAAGGCTCATATTTTTCCCCTTTTTATATAGTTTTTTAAAAAACCTTTCATACATAAAAAAGTAAAATATATGTAAATTAATTCATTATTTTTTTTATATTACCCTGTCTAAGTAAAGAAAGTAAATTCTCATATTCTACAGTTGTTTTTAACTGATAATATCTTCCGTCCACAAAACTGGAATATTCTACCTTTATATATTTTTCTACAACATCTCTCAATTCTCTATTATCATCTCTTTTATTAGGAAGTTCTTTTATGAAAGCATTTTCTATTTTTACTTTTGATAAAGCTAAAGCAGCATTAAAAGCACTTGTTTTCATATCTTCTTTTGTTGCGGCATAGCCATTCGGATAACCTATAGATGTAGCTATAAATTTATTCTCATTCACCCAGCCTTCATTAAAATTAATATTTACAGCCTGAGCAGTATTCTTTTCAACGGATTTGCATGATATTAATAAAGTAAAAATTAATATAAATATATAGCTGTATTTCATATACCCTCCCAATATAAAAAAAATGCTTCTACAATAATCGTCAAATTTTAATTTTTTTTAAGCATATAATTTTACATAATAATTAATTTTAGAGTACAATTGTTCCGATTATATAAAAAAATATTTATAATATTATTGGGAATTATTATGAAAAGATTATATATTGTAACAACCATATTTTTATTATTATATACAAAAGCTTTTACCCAAATATATACTTTTCAAAATGGGGAAAAGTTAAATAACTCATATATATTATCAGAAACTAATTATGCTATTATAATAGAAAAAAATACGGCAAATGAAGGAAAAACTTTTGATATAGTTTATAAAAATTCCAGATTATCCGGATATAAGGATGCCGGTATCATAAAAATACTTCCAAATGAAACTTTAGTTGCTACTATGTTAAAAAGTTCGCTTGGAAAAGATATGTGGGTTGTTATATATGGAAATATTGAACAAGAATTTGATTCTATAGAGAGAACAATATTTTCCGGAAATAACTCCATAATATTTACAAGATTAATGGATTATGGTATAGCCGTTATAAACGGAGAAGCTAAGGTACAATATTCTGAATTATTCGACAGTGTTATTAATGATAATTCCTATGCCTTTTCATATTCAAGAGACGGACAGTATTTTATAAATATTAATGGAGAAGAAAAGAGCCTACCTGCTAAAGCCGACAGAGTTAAATTTTCAAATGACGGAAATAATATAGTATATGTAATAGAAAATGAAGGAAATGTTACTATATTTACTGGTACTGCTGACAGTGAAGGATTCAATTTAGTAGATGATGTTGTTTCTTATAATAATGACAGTATAGCTTATGCTGTTAAACTATTGCCTCAAACTAATATCAGCACAAATGATATGACTAATTTCACTCTTACAAATAATGTTACAAATGAAATGACTAATGAAATAGTAACAAACACAACTACTATTACAAACTATAATCTTTCAAATATAAGCGTATACACTAATGAAGTAGGCGTAACTGTTAAAGGTCAGTCAAATACAATAGCATTAATAACTGTAACTAATGTTATTACTAATATAGTTTATAATGAAATACCTTCATTACCTCCAGCTGCTGAATCTACAAATAATATAGTAACAAATGAATTTATTATGACAAGTGTTATAGCAAATGGAAGAAATTATGGAGAATTTAATTTAGTAACTAATATGTCATTCTCACCTAATGGAAAAACTTTGGTATTTGTAAGCATCAATTCAAATGATACTATGCAATTATATGTAGGCGGAAATATGACTACTAATTATGATATGATACATAATTATAAATATTCTGATGACAGTACTATATTAGCTTATGGTGCTCAAACTAATGGAGTATCTTTTATAGTAGTTAATGGAAAAAGAATACCTAAAAATTACGATCAAATAAATGATATATATTTCTCTACAAATAATAATTTAGTTTATAATGCTACTAAAAACGAAAGAGAATATATCATAGCAAATAATTTTGAAAGCCCTGCTTATAATAATATAAAATCATTCAAGTTTTTAGGAGATTCATTCGCATTCACTGCTGAAAGACTTGGAAAACAATATTATTTCATATTGAACAAAGATGCTTCTTTAAGAAGAGAATTTGGCGGATATGAATATGTATCAGATTTAGATAATAATCAAAACGAAGCTATATCAATAGTTTCCGACGGAAAAAATATATTTATCATAAAAAATGGTGTTATATTAAATAATTAAAAATAAATATAATACTATCATATATAAAAAATGCGTAATTTATTAGTTTTATAATAATAGATTACGCATTATAATTTTAAATCATTAATATCAATTTATTTTATATTCACTAAATATGCTTATATATGGTTTTATATAGTAAAATCAAATCAATATATTTCAGCATATTTTTATAACTTGACTTAATATTTTTTTATAGTTAAAATAAAAAATATGGTTTGAAATGTGATTATTAATTGAAAATAAAAAATAAAGTAGTTGTTTAATGAATAGTAATGATAAAATAAGAATAATACCACTTGGCGGCGTACAAGAAATTGGTATGAATATGACAGTTATTGAATACGGAAATGAAGTTTTAATAGTTGATTGCGGTTTTATGTTCCCTAGATACCATATGTTGGGAATAGATTATGTTATACCTGATACTTCATATTTAGAAGATAAAAATGTAATGGGACTTATTCTTACTCATGGTCATGAAGATCATATAGGAGCTATACCGCATTTTTTAAGAAAATTTCCAGACATACCAATATACGGCTCAAGATTAACAATAGCTTTTGTACAAGCTAAACTCAATGATTATAAAAATGAATATAAAAATGCCAAACTATATGAAGTTGAGCCTAGAAATAAAATACAATTAGGTATGAATTTCGATATAGAATTTATAAGGGTTAATCATAGTATACCAGATGGTGTGGGAATAGCTATAACTACACCTCTTGGTGTTATAATACATACAGGTGATTTCAAAATAGACTTAAATCCTAGCACCGATAAATTTATAGACCTTTATAAATTTGCTGAATACGGTGAAAATGGTGTTCTTTTAATGCTTGCTGACTCAACAAATTGTCAGAGAGAAGGTTTTTCTATGAGTGAAAGTGTGGTTCAAAACAATATGACTCCCCTATTCGCTTATGAAGACGGAATGATAATTGTAGCAGTATTTGCAAGCAGTATAGAAAGAATACAGGATTTAGTAACTGCCGCAAAAGTTAATAATAAATATGTGGCATTCTCTGGAAGAAGTTTAATAAAGTTTACTAAAATTGCTCAAGATATGGGATACTTAAATCTTTATGATATAGTAATTCCTATAGATAAAATAAACAGGTATCCAAGAGAAAAGATAGTATGCATAACTACTGGTACACAAGGAGAACCTTATTCATCATTATCACTTATAGCAGCCGAAGCACATAAGCATATAAAAGTAGAAGACGGTGATATGGTAATATTCTCATCAAGCGTTATACCAGGAAATGAAATGGCTGTTACTAGAATGATTAATAATTTATTCGATCTAGGTGCTAAAATGGTTGGAGAGGATAAAAAATTACTTCATGTATCCGGTCATGCTTCAAGTGAAGATTTAAAATTGATGTATAGATTAGTGAAACCAAAATATTTTATACCTATACATGGAGAAAAAAGACATTTAATAACTCATATAAAATTAGTTGAAAATTTAAATGGTTTAGATACTAAAGGCTTCTTACTATATAATGGCGATGTACTTGAAATAGATGAAACCCTAGAAGCAAAAATGGCTGAACCAATAGAAATAAGAAATATATATGTTGATGGAAAAGGCGTTGGAGATTTAGAAGAAAGCATTTTTTATGACAGAGAACAATTATCTCTTAATGGCGTAGTTGTTGCCAATGTAGTAGCGAAGAAAAATAATACTGGACAGTATGATATAAAAGTAGATCTTGAAAGCAAAGGATTTACATATAACGGCGGAGAAAAAGACGGAATAATAAATAAAACTGAACAATTAAGAGAAGAAGGAATAAATTCAGCAACAGAAGCTGTAAGAAAATTATTAAATAGAAATAAAAGAACACCATCTACAATAAAATATGAAGTAAGAGAAGCATTAAGAAAAAAATTCATACAAATTATAGGCAGAGAACCTGTAATATTTGTATGCTTATATATGGATCATGTATATATAGAAAAACAAGAAGATGGTATTGAAGAAAACATTAACAATGAACAAACAAATAGCATAACAGTAAATGAGGAGGAACCAAAATGTCATACGAAGAAGAAAAAGAGAATAAAGAAACCAATAATGAAGAAAACAACCCAAATAAAAAGAACAAAATCCAAAAGGAAAAAAGTGGTAAAAGAGAGTTAATATTCACCGCCCTTATTTTAGCATCAGTAATTATAGGAATATTAGGAATTTTCTCTAATAATGAAAATAAAACTTCACCTATACAAATAACAAGCAGTTTTAATTCAAAAATATCTGGTAATTCTATAATGAAAGAAGGTATTGCCATTATAGATTTAACAGGAGTAATAACTCATTCCTCTAGAAAAAGCAGTATAGGTTTTGAATATCCTTCTGTAACTGACATGCTTATGGAAGATTTCAAATATTATATGACAAATCCTAATGTAAAAGCAATAGTTTTACAAGTTGATAGCCCAGGAGGAGCTTTAACTTCTTGTGAAGAAGCATTGAAATATTTACAAGATTTAAAAGAAAAATATAAAAAACCTGTAGTAGCTTCATTCAGAAGTATGGCAGCAAGCGGAGGATATTATATATCAATGATAGCTGACAAAATATATGCTAATGAATCTACGCTCACTGGAAGTATTGGAGTTATATCACAGTTTCTTAATGTTTCAGAATTGATGGATAAATACGGCGTAAAAATGTACACAATCAAAAGCGGAAGAAACAAGGATTCTTTATCACCTTTCAGAGAACCAAGAGAAGATGAATTGGCTTATTGGCAGGATATGACTGATGAATTTGTTGCTCAATTTACTAATGTGGTAGAACAATCGAGAGGGGAAAAAATAAAAGGAAATAGAGAAGATATATTTGACGGCAGAGTATTTAGCGGTAAAAAAGCATTAGAAATAGGATTAATAGATTCTATAGGAACATTACAAGATGCTATAAAAGATGCAGCTAAAATGGGCGGCATAGAAGATGAAGAACCTTTTATAGTAAAAAAACCTGAAAAAAATGTTAATATATTAAACATGTTTTTCTCCGGAATATCAGATTCAATAAAACCAAAATCTTCATTACCTGTACCTTATGAAGAAATAATGAATAGTAAATATATTGGTGTTCCTATGTATATTTATATTCCAAATTATATTGGAGAAAACTAATGAAAATATCAAGAGCTATATATCTATACATAATGCGTCCAAAATATGCTATAAGAAAATCAATTAATTTTGAATCATCATTTTTAATATATTTGCTTTCTGTATTAAGTATTGCAACAGCAGTATTATATATTTCACCTTCAAAAAGCAATATATTAGATTTATTGATGTTGTCTTTTGGACTGGCTGCTTATATTACTGTTACAAATATAGTGAAAATAGCAGTAATTAATCTTACTGTATCAGTATTTTTTAAAAATAATGATAAAAAAAATATAACAACTTTTATTAATAACTGTTTTGGTATATATGGAATATTTATTTTTATACTTCCTATAACATTAATATTTGGAAAATTTTCTACTGTTTATTTTATACAAACAGCAGCATTAATAATATTACAGTTATATTATATAGTTTTGCTTTATAATAATATTAAGTATTCATATAATATAAAAAGTTCATTTAAAGCTATTTTAGTTTTATTAGCACCGGTAATATGTGATTACTTAACTTATTTATCATTAGCAATATTAATATTTGGAAGTATTATAAGCGTTATATAAGATATGAATAAAATTACAAAATATATTATAGCTGAAACTATAGGTCCATTTCTAGCTGGGATTTTATTTTTTACATTTGTATTTGTTATACAGCTTTTGCCGGAATTAATAAGGCTTATAATGAATAATGGGGCACCTTTATGGATGTCTCTTGAAACATTCGTTTATATGCTTCCTTTTAACATTGGTATAACAATACCTATGTCGATATTGATGGCAAGTATCATAGGATATGGAAGGCTTTCTTCTGATAATGAGATAATAGTAATGCGTGCATTAGGTTTTCCTCATATGAGAATATATATGCCTATAATAATACTTGGAGTAATTACATTTATATTTTCATTATTCTTTAATAATATCATTATGTCAGAATCCAATTATAGATACAGAGCATTAATATCATATATGGTAAATATCAGACCTTCTATTGCCGTTGGTAAATTAGAATTTGCAAACATAGAAGATATGGGATTATCAATAGGTGCAAAATATGCTGACGATAAAAGTATATCAAATGTTGTTATATATGATGGTTCTAAAACAAAAAGAGTTATAACTGCTAAATATGGATTATGGAAAAATAATGAAGCTAATTCCCAAGTAGTTACTTTAACATTATATGATGGCGTAGTACAAGAAATGCCTAATTATGGTTTTGTATCAAATGATTATACAGTATTTGATTCTATGGATATAAATATTGTTAGAGATGTAAGTACATTAACATCACATGAAAGAGGCTTAAGAGAAATGCCTTCTTGGGAAATAAGAAAAAAAATTAATATAGCAAAATCAAATGCAAATAAATCTGTAGATGAACAAATAACAGGAATGATAAATAATTCATATAAAGGTTTGAAAAAGAAACCAGACTTAACAGCTTTTTCTAATGAATATATAACAACTAATGCTGCAGAATTAACAGCTATAAGAGAAAAAGCTATTGATGAAGCTGTTCCGTATTTCTATTATATAGAGTTTCATAAATTTATTTCAATACCTGCTGCTTGTCTATTTATGGTATTAATAGGTGCGCCTTTAGGAATAGTTGGTAAAAGAAGCGGAAAAGGATTTGGATTTGGAATATCTGTAATAGTAGTTGTAATATATTACTTACTTATAACAGCTGCCGAACTTATGGCTGGAGGTAAAAAAGTTCCTCCAATGCTGGCTATGTGGTTCCCGAATATAGTTTTAGCACTTATGGGGTCATTCTTTATGATTAGATCCTTCTTCAGCAGAGGAAAATAATATAACTATTCAATTACAATAGTTTTAATAATTTATTTATACTTTTCGTTGATTACAATAAGAATAACTATATAATTTATCCTACTAGAAATTTAATTATAGTAGGATAAATTTGTATTTATAGTTTTATAATAACAATATTTATTAATTTAATTCTGAATATGTATAATTTATGAAAGAGCCAAATCCTCGCCTACTTTTCTAAGTTCTTCTAATATAGAATCTGTTGGTTTTTCTCTAGCTATAATAGGTTCTCTAAATAAAGTGATGCCGTTTTTCAAAATATCTTCTTTCCAATCACGCATCCACTTTCCATCACCCCAACTATAAGAACCGAATATAAATATCTTTTTATCTTTTAAATAAGGTTTTACCATTTCGTACATTGGAAGAAATTCTGTATCTTCTAAAATTTCAGCCCCCATAGCAGGACAGCCTAAAGCTATACAATCATAACTTTTAGCAGCATCTATATCAAAATTATAAGCTTTAAAAACTTCTACCTCTGCCCCTTTACTTTCAGCACCTTCTTTTATAGCTTTAGACATTAACCTAGTATTTCCTGTTTTGCTCCATACTACCATAGCAATTTTTTTTGACATAAAAACTTCTCTTATTAATTATTTTTAACAGCGTTAGATAATTCTTCTGCAGCTTTATCTATACCTTCATTAGCTTTTTTCAATCCGTCTTCCAAAGCCTTAGAAGCATTATTTAAAATTTTATCAGTATCAATATTTTCCATTCCGCCTTCAACTGCCTTAGATGCTTCATCTAAAGCTTTTTCTGTAACCTTTCCAGCTTTTTTAACTCCGTCTTGTGCTGCTTTTGAAGCTTCATCTATTTTTTCATTTATTTTATCTGTTAAACTATCAATAGATTTTTTATCTTTTTCACAAGAAACTGCAAATATAGAAAAAATCACACATAAAATAAGAATTATTTTTTTCATAACAAAATCCCAAAATATATATTTTTTGAAGAAATTATAATTACTAATATATATTTGTCAAGATATAGGAGCATTTGAAATATAAACATTTATTTTATATTTATGCTTCATATTTTTTGAATTGTATATATTAGTAGCCTTCGCAAGTCTGTCATTAAACTTTTCTAGTAGAAAATCGGCATCTTCAACTTTAGGAGCTAATATCACTTCTTTCAAAGCCTTATTATCAAATATATAAAGATAATTTTTATAAGAACGCTTCATATTATCATCAATATGTAAAGGATTGCTTCCATATTCAACAAGCTGTATAATACGC
>NZ_CALXRM010000051.1 GCF_944390845.1 uncultured Brachyspira sp. | reverse complement strand
TTTCTAGCAATTTAAATTATAAGGAATACCTTCTTTTTTTAAACTAAAAGTGTGCAATATCTATGGCTCTTAAACATAAATTAGCATATATTAATATTGTTTTTTTATATAAAAGTATTAATATTAAAATCTTTATATGGAATAATATTTAAGGAGTTTTTTAATGGAATTAAAAGTATTAAATAAACAAAACAATTCAAGAATGTGTCTTGTATGCGGATTTAAAAACGATTTAAGTTTGAAAGCTGAATTTTATGAATTAGAAGATAAATCATTATGTGCATTAGTAACTTTTAAAGATGTGCATCAAGGCTACCCTTCAAGAGTACATGGAGGAATACTTGCTGCCATATTAGATGAGACTATCGGCAGAGCTATGATGCCTTATACTGGAGAAGATAAATGGGGTGTTACTATGACACTTACAACAAAATATAAAAGACCAGTACCTATTAATGAAGAAATAAGAATAATAGGAAAAATAACTTCAGGAGACGGCAGAATTTTTGAAGGTGAAGGTTATATACTTCTTAATGATGATAAAGTTGCAGTAACAGCCAAAGGTACATATATATGTATGAGTTTAGAAAAAATAGCTGAAATGGATCCCAATAGTGAAGAAGATTGGTTTGTTGAGAAAAAAGAAACTGATCCTACAACAATAAATATACCTTAATATTTTTATTTAATAAAAAATTATTCTTAAATACTATAATAAACTTTTTATATACGGTTTAAATATGAATAAAAAATTTGTTATGTCATATAGCGGAGGAAAAGACAGTACTCTAGCATTATACAGAATGATAAAAAACGGATACACTCCAAAATATATAATGACTACAATAAATGAAGAAGATGAACATTCTTGGTTTCATGGCATATCCGCTGAATTATTTCAGGCTTTGAGTGAATGTTTAGAAATTCCGCATATTTCGATTAAAACAACACATTATACTTATAGAGTAAATTTTATAGAAGAATTAAAAAAGGTTAAAGAAGAAGGAATTAATATTTGTGCTTTCGGAGATATAGATATTCAAATGCATAGAGATTGGGCTGAAAATTTATGCAAGGAATCAGATTTTGAATCTAAATTTCCTTTATGGCATCAGTCAAGAATATCATTAGCAAGAGAATTTGTTAATGCTGGGTTTAAGGCTAAAATAAAAATAATTGATACATCAAAACTTGATAAAAAATATTTAGGGCTTGATTTTACTAATGAACTTATTGATGATTTCATATCTATTGGTATAGATCCTGCCGGAGAATCTGGTGAGTTTCATACATTTGTATATGACGGCCCTATATTTAAAAAGCCTGTTGATATAGAACTGTCCGAAATACATGATTTTGAAAATCATTCAAGTATCAATATTATTTGCAAATGTCTATAAATATTTTTAAGTTTGTTGCTGTAAAATATAAAATTTAAAATTTGTTTGTTAATAAATAATGTTTGACTTTGATTAATAGTTTTTGTATAATATTTCATTATTATTCTATAGAAAAAATATATAAAAGAAAAAACTATAAAAAGCAGTAAAGTATGAAGATAAATGAATTAGTATCTATATTAGTTCCTGTATATAATATAGAAGCAACAATAGAAAAAAATATAAATATACTTATAGAAAAAGTTTCTCCTTTTTTTATGAACTTTGAGATAATAATTTCTGATGACGGAAGCAGTGATAATTCAAAAGAAGAAATACAGAAATTATGTATTAATTTTCAAAAGAATAACACAAATAAAAATATTAAAAATATAATAGGTGTATATGCAATAGAAAATCAAGGTAAAGGACATGCTTTAAAAAGAGCATGCGAAGTTGCTAATGGTGATTATATAATATTCTGTGACGGTGATATGGAAATAGATCCTGCACAATTAGAAAATTTCTTTGATATTATGCAAAAAGAAAATGCTGATGTTGTTATAGGTTCAAAAAGACATAAAGATTCTATTGTTAATTATTCTAATATAAGAAAACTAATTTCTTTTATATATTTTATGTTTGTAAAAATATTTTTTCATCTTCCTATACAGGATACTCAAACAGGATTAAAACTTTTCAAAAGAGATGCTATTATAAATATTTTCCCAAGAATATTAGTAAAAGCTTTCGCCTATGACTTGGAAGTTTTAGTAGCTTGCAATTCTAATGGTAAAAAAATAGTATCTGCCCCAGTAATAGTTAATCCTAATAGGCATTTCGGATTTATTAAATTTCCTGTTTTATGGAGAACATTTATTGATACTTTGGCTATATTCTATAGACTTAATATAGTTCATTTCTATAATGATTTATTTGATGAGCTAAAAGAAAAACCATTGGTAAGCATCATAATACCATTAAAAAAAATTAATGATTATATAAAAGAAGAAACAAAATACTTACTTGAACAAATATATACAAATTTTGAAGTAATAATACTTCCGGATAAATGTACAGAAGATGAAATCAATATAGAATTATTTAAAGATAAAAGAATAAAGATAGTAGAGACTGGAGCACTTCCCCCAGCAATAAAAAGAGCTATGGGAGTAAAGAACTCCAGCGGAAATATATTAGCTTTTTTAGATGATGATACATATCCGGAAAAAGATTGGCTTCATAATGCATTAAGAGCTATGGAAAGTACAAAAGTTAATGCTTTAGGAGGCCCTGCTGTGAACACTCCTAAAGATAATTTCTCAAAGCAAATAAGCGGACTTATTTACAGTTCAACACTTATGAGCGGAAAGCATAAGGCAAGATATGTACCAGATAAAGTTCAATATGTTAATGATTATCCAAGCTGCAACTTTATTATCACTAGAGAGCTTTATGATAGAGCCGGAGGTTTTGACAGTGAATATTGGCCTGGAGAAGATACTATACTTTGTAATAATATAATGAAGATTAAAGAAAAAATATTATATACTCCGGAGGCATTAGTTTATCATCATAGAAGGGATTTATTCTTCGGTCATTTTAAACAGTTAAAAGGATATGCTTGGCATAGAGGATATTTTGTAAAAAGATTTGGTGGTAATTCTTTAAGTTTATCATACTTTATACCTTCAATGTTCTTATTTTATACTATTTTTGTACCTATTGCATTTTATTTTAATTTGCCTCAGGTTTTAAACAATTATATACCAAGTATAAATAAAAATATTTTTTCAGCATTATTACTATTTCCGCATAGTTTTTATTGTTTATGTCTTCTTGGAAGTTGGGCAAGTACTCTTTCTCTTACAAAAGGTTTTTGTAAGGCTGTAGGGATATTTTTATCGCATCTTACTTATGGTGTATTTTTTATAAAAGGTTTTATAACAGGATTCATAAAAAAGAAATAATTAATATAAATTATATTTTGTATTGCTATCATCGCACGTAGAATAAAACCAAGAATATAGATTTATTTATAATTCAATATTAATTATATTTTAAATTTTGCTCACCGTGCATTATTTTCGTTTTAAACCTAATTTTCACTTGGGTGGGTGCCTTAATTTATAATTAAGCCATAAAGATAATAATATTAACATTTTAAATATAGCAATAAGGGATAAAGGGCGGGGTATGTAATAAAAGTTTTAAAATTTAATTACATTTGCCCACCCTCTAGCCTTATAATTTTTTTCTGATATCTTTATACCGTTTTTCTTTTTTTATTAAAACTGTTATTTTAGCTGCCCACCCAAAATTTTTTTTCAATTTATTGTGTTATCACCGCACGTAGAATAAAACCAAGAATATAGATTTATTTATAATTCAATATTAATTATATTTTAAATTTTGCTCACCGTGCGGTATTTTCGTGTTAAACCTGATTTTCACTTGGGCGGGTGCTATAATTTCTAATTAAACTATAAAGAAATGAAGATTGAAAATTCAAAATTGATATAAAAAAATAAAGGGCGGGATTTAGAAAAAAGCCAATAAACTTTTTAATAAAATATCCCTACCCTATTATATATAGAAAATTAACAATTATATTTTATTTATTTAATACCTTATATAAGAACTCTTTAACTCTGTCATGCTTAGGATTAGAGAAAAACTCATTAGGTTCCTCATCTTCAAGTATCTTTCCGTCATTCATGAAAAGTATTCTTGTAGCAACATTCTTAGCAAAACCCATTTCATGAGTTACTATAAGCATAGTCATACCTTCTCTGGCAAGCTCAACCATAACATCTAAAACCTCTTTAATCATCTCTGGGTCTAAAGCAGATGTAGGCTCATCGAATAACATTATATCAGGCTCCATCGCTAAAGCTCTAGCTATTGCTATTCTCTGTTTCTGACCGCCGGAAAGTTTATTAGGATATACATCTTTTTTATCAACTAAACCTACTTTCTTAAGAAGTTCTATTGCCTTTTTTTCAGCATCTTCTTTCGATACATTCTTTACTTTCATAGGTGCCAAAGTAATATTTTTCATTACTGTTTTATGAGGGAATAAATTAAAATGCTGAAATACCATTCCAAGATTCTGTCTTACTGTATTGATATTGGTATTTTTATCCATAATATTTTGACCATTTATGATAATGTCACCTTGAGATGGCTCTTCAAGTCTGTTAATACATCTCAAAAAAGTAGATTTACCGCTTCCGGAAGGCCCTATTATGGCAATAATTTCACCTTTGGCAATATCAACATCTATACCTTTAAGTACTTCTAATTTACCAAATTTTTTATGCAAATTTCTTACTTTAATCACTTTCTCTTAAACCCTCCTCTACCTTTCTCATAAACATAGCAAATACAGAAGTTAATATAAAGTAAATTATACCAACCGCTATAAGAGGCTCAACTCCTCTATATGTCTGACTTGTAATGATATTAGCAGATCTAAGCAAATCAACTCCGCCTATAAAACCAACTACAGAAGTTTCTTTAAGTAATGCTATAAACTCACTTACAAGAGGAGGCAATATCTTTTTAATAGCCTGAGGAATTATAATCTCTTTCATAGAAAGGGAATAATTCATACCCAAAGCTCTAGCCGCTTCCATCTGACCTTTATCTAAACTTTGTATACCAGCCCTTATAATCTCAGCAACATAAGCTCCAGAGTTAATACCGAAAGCAATGGCAGCTATAATAAGTATAGGAGTATCTCTTAAATTACCTATAAAAATAACATTAGCCCAAATCATAAGCTGAACAACTACAGGAGTTCCTCTCAAAATATTAACATATAAAAACGCTATCTTTGATAATGGGTTAAAATTAGCCAATTTCTTTGAATTTTTAAAAGGATAAAATTCTGAAAGCTGAAGCAAAGCTATTAATATACCTAATATAATACCTAATATAGTAGCTAATGCTGTTACCCCTATAGAAAAAATTAACCCTTTAAAAATATACATATATCTGCCATTAGATATAAATATTTTTTCAAGAAGTTCTAAATATTCCAGCATAAAAATACCTTTATAAAAAAATAAATCTTCTTTTGAATCTTAATTCAAATATATTAATATAATGAATTAAGAAACAAAAAGAAGATATAATTAACTTATATATTAATTTGCAAAGTACTTGCTTATTAAAGCATCATAAGTACCATTTTCTTTAATAGTTTTTAAAGCTTCATTTACTTTAGCAAGGAATTCTGTATCATCTTTTCTCATAGCTATAGAATATTCTTCAGTAGCAGCATCAGTTTCTACTAATTTTAATTCAGTGTTTTGAGCAACATAGTTTTTAGCAGGCTCATAATCTAATACTACAGCATCTACTTTTTGAGCTTTTAAAGCTAAAACAGTTTCTGAAGTTGTATTAAATTTTTGAACTTCAACATTAGGCAATTCGCTTACCAAAATATCACCTGTATAACCTAATACAACACCAACTTTCTTTCCAGTGAAATTATCGAAAGATGTTATATCTGTGTTATTAGCTTGTACAACTATAGATTGTTTAGAATTATAATAAGGATCAGAGAAATTAACGAATTGTTTTCTTTCTTCAGTTGCTGTCATACCAGCTATGATAATGTCAATTTTTTTAGACTCTAAAGCAGGTAATAAACCGTCAAATTGCATATCTACGATTTCAAATTGGAAACCCATTATTTTTGAAATTTCATTAATCAAATCTATATCAAAACCAATTATTTTATCGCCGTCTCTGTATTCAAATGGTTCAAATTCAGCATTGGTTCCAACATATATCTTGTTTTTTTCTTCTTTTTTCTGGCAGCCTACAAATACTGCTAAAACTATAGACAAAGCTATAACTATTTTAAGAATATTATTCTTTAACATAAAAAATCTCCTAAATAAATTTTGACTTGTTTTTACAATGAAAAAATACTACATGTAAAATTTTTATATTTTTTCGGATAATTCTATATAATAATGGAAAAAAGTCAAGATAAAATAATACTGCTTATAATAAAATATTTATATAACATTATTATATTATATATGGTTTTATATAAATAAATTTGTGTTAACAGAATATATAATATATAATTATTGCCAATAAAATCATAAAAAGGATAGATAATGAGAGGTTCTGCTGTAGCAGTAATATTTATTATAGTTAATATAATAGCTATTAGTATATTTTTGATAGTATCAACTACATCTATCAAAGAATCTATATTAACTGAAGAAAAATTATCAAGAGAATCTTTAGATAATATAATAGATATATATTATAGAAAAAATGCAGCAACTCAAAATTATTATAAGGCGGTATCCGTTATACCTAAAATAGATATATACACATTGCATGCTCTCAGTAATTATATAGATAGAATAAAAAAGATAGAAGTAGATTCTACATTAATAGAAAAACCATTAACATTCCAAGAATACCAATATTTGCAGGCTAGAATAACAGAAAATATTGATAAAATTAATTATACAGCAAGAAACTACCCAGTACTTAGAACAAATCAAAACTACATGCTCGCTTTAAACGAAATGCGCCCTATAATAGATGAAGAAAAAAAATCTATTACCTTATATAATACGCATGTACTAGAGTATAATAGATTAACTACAACCCCTCCTTCCAGCATAGTAGCAGGTATAATGGGAAAATTTCCGTTCTTGAAGTTCGAAACAGGTACTAATATAATAGCACAAACCTCACATATATTCCAATAATTCTCAATAAACTGTCAAAATATATATTTATTGTATTTGCAAAAAATATAACTTCTACTATAATAGTACAAATCAAATACTGGATCTAATAAATATTTATGAATACGAACAATATAGAAGATTTGAAAAAACTAAAAAGGGTAACTCAAGAAGAAATAGCAAAAAAACTTGGAATCAGCAGAACAACTGTAGCACGTGCTATAAACGGAAGTGAATTTATAAAAGAAGAAACAAAATCTAAAATATTAGAATTAGTATCAAAACTTAATTATGAAAAAAACTATATAGGAAGTTCTCTTGCTAATCAAAAAGGTAAAACTGTACATTGCCTTATAGCAAATTCATCTAATGATTTTTACACAAGTGAAATTATAAGAGGCTTAAATACAGTTTCCAATGAATATTCTCTATATAATTATAATCTAAAAATAACAGCAACAGAAATAGATTCTCCTGATAAGCAAATATCAATGTTAAAAGATATACTGAAATCTGGAAATATAGACGGTCTCATAATAACACCATTAGACAAAGAAGCTGTTTACGATATTTTAACTCCTTACTTTAAAAAGATAAATGTATTATCAATAGGAAACAGACTATCTGAAAATATATCACATGTAGGACCTAATCATATAAAACAAGGCAATATTGTTGCTGGAATAGTATCAAATCTTATTAGAGATAATGAAATACTTCTTGTAATAGATAACGGCGATGATAAAATATCTTCAGGAATGTATTTGGAAGGATTTTTGAATAGAATAAAAGACACTAATATAAATATATTAGGCCCAATATTCTGCGGAAATATAAACAGTAGTATTAATACAATAAAAGAAATGACTCTCAAATATGATATTAAAGGCATTTATATAAATAGATATGCTCAGGAAATATATGATACAATAGATAAAAATATATTAAAAGGCAAAAAGATAGTAACTCATGGTATGGCTAAAAGCATAATATCATTAATAAAATCTGGAATAATATCTTTTACAGTTATGGAAGAAGTATATATGGAAGGCTATAATGCCGGAAAAATGATGTTTGAAATGCTATACAAAAATAATAATAGTATAAATTGGAAAATATCAGACTCAAAAATCATTTTTATGGAAAATTTAACTAATTAAGATAAATAAAATATATATTAAAAGTACTATAAATATAGAAAATTATTTAAGAATAATACTTGATAAAATTAACATATTATGATAGAATATTGTAAATGTATTCTATGATGTTATATTTGTTTATTTTTCAAATTTAGAAATTAAATAATATTAATATAAATAAATTATTAGGAGATATACGATGGAGCAACAGATAAGATTAGTAGAAGCAAAATATAAAAAAGAAGCTATTTTACCTTTTGAAATAGGTGATACTGTAAAAGTATGGGTAAAAATTATCGAAGGTGACAGAGAGAGATTACAGGCTTATGAAGGTACTGTTATTTCTATTCGCGGCAAAGGAATTAATAAAAGTTTTATAGTTAGAAAAATCTCTTATGGTGTTGGTGTTGAGAGAATATTCTTATTAAATTCTCCTAGAATAGATCATGTTGATATTATACGTAAAGCTAAAGTAAGAAGAGCTAAACTTTATTACTTAAGAAATAAAGTAGGTAAAAAAGCTCGCTTAGTAGAAAGATTAGGCGTTAAAATACCTAAACATTCAGATTTAATTAAAAATACTACAGAAGAAAATAATACAGCAGAAGAAAATACAGCTTCTTCAGCAGAATAATATTTTTTGAATTTTTTGTTATTTTAAGGAGAATTTTTATGGGTTATAAAATAGTTGCTAGAGAGCAATGGTCAGAAAAAGTATTTATGATGAAAGTAGTAGCTCCAGATATAGCTAAACATCGTAAAGCAGGTAACTTTATTATATTTAGATTAGATGAAAAAGGTGAAAGAATACCTCTTACTATAGCTGATGCTGATCCAGAAGCTGGAACTATTACAATAGTAACTCAAAGTATAGGATACTCTACTACTAAACTTATGGAACTCAAAGTTGGTGATGAAATAATGGACGTTATTGGACCATTAGGTCAGCCTACTCATATTGAGAAAAAAGACGGTATAGTTTTAGGCGTAGGCGGAGGAGTTGGTATTGCTCCTTTACACCCTATAGTACAAGCACATCATAATGCTGGTAATAAAGTTATCTCTATATTAGGTGCTAGAGACAAATCTCTTATCATTATGGAAGATATGATGAGAAAAATTTCTGATGAAGTACTAATTTGTACTGATAATGGAAGTTATGGTGAAAAAGGTCTTGTAACAGATATGATCACTAGAATATATGAAAGAGGTGAAAAAATATCTGAAGTTATAGCTATAGGACCTGCTATAATGATGAAATTTGTAACTATACTTACAAAAAAATACAATCTTCCTACTGTTGTTAGCTTGAACCCTATTATGATCGATGGTACTGGTATGTGCGGATGCTGCAGAGTATTAGTTGGTAATGAAACTAAATTTGCTTGCGTTGAAGGACCAGAATTTGACGGTCACTTAATAGATTTCGATCTTCTTATGAAAAGACAAGCTATGTACAAAAAAGAAGAACATGAATGTAATTTAAAATTAGCTAACTAATTATATTTATTTACTTTAATTCGAGTATAAAAAGTTATAACTTATTTTTATAGGTTATAACTTTTTTTATATCAAAAATAAATCAATTTTAATCAATATAAAATCAATAAATAACATGCTATATATAATAAATGTAAAATTATTACTATTATAATTTACATTTGTTATATAAATATAAACAAAAGGAAAGGTGTATCTTATGTTAAAAAAAATAGCAATTTTATCATCATTATTAATCACAATATTATTTATAACATCTTGTGAAACTTTAAAATCATCAGCAGTAGAAATAACAAGAGGTTATATAGAAGAACATAAACCTGATATAAAAATAAAAAAGGCAAACATATCTGAAATAACATTAAAAGATATGACATTAACTACACTTTTAGAAATAAAAAACAATTTGCCGTTTGAAGTTCCTATGGAAAAAATACAAATAGATTTAATCAATACATCTGGAAAAACATTTGCAACAGCTTCTTCTGTTGAAACTTTAAAAATACCGGCTAATCAAGCAAGAGAAGTAAATATTGATTTTAATGCTAAATATTTAGATGTATTTACCACAGCTTTTGGAGCCATAAAAGATAAAAGTTTCAAATGTACTTCTAAAACTACTTTAACTTTTACAGTATATGGTATGAATTTCAGCTTCCCTTATGAAAAAGAAATAACATTTGTAGAATAATAGACTGAATAAAAAATAAATGATTTTTGAATTGTTCTTTATTAATTATTTTTATTAAAGAACAATTTAAAAATTAATATTTTTTTTGCTAAGTATATCTCTTATTACATTAGCCCTTATTTCTTCTAAATTTTTATAGTAATTGCTTTTCTGGTATAATTCTCTTAAATGATTATTCTTTCCTATAAACAAAATATAATATAAAGTATCCAATTCTATATCATCAATAATTCCATAATAAAGCCCTACTCTAAGCCAAGAATTATAATTTACAAGCTCCTTATATTTTAAAGACCTTGCTGAAAGTAAAATAGCTTTACTTCTGCATATTCTATCTTCAACTTTTATTCTATATAGTTTTTTTATTCTATTTCTAATTTTCTTCTCTTTTTCTGATATCTCATTAACTTTTTCTATCATACTGTCAAGTATAAACTTCTCTGTAACACCTATCATGATATTATTTTTTATATAAAGTAAACCATTTCTTATTTCTGCTTCAAAACCGATTTTTCCGCATTCATTAACAAAATCGTCTATATTATCTGGAGTCTTCCATATAAGACAAGGTATAGATAAGCATACTTGAACATTCATAGAAGTGCCCACTATTTCAGGAGAACTCGTTAAAAAACCAAATTTTTTATCATAAGCGAAATCAATTTTCTGATCCAAAGCATTTTCTATAGTATATGCTCTGTCAAAGCAATTATGAAGCTCTAAACCTCTTGATATAGTTTGAATTTCTAAATGTTCATTTGAATTTATAAGTAAAGATGATGACTCATCTACATTGGTATATAAAGAGGCATTAAGTATATTCTTATGTCCTGGTATTGTAAGATTTTCTATTAATATTCTTATACTTAAAGGTGATAAATCAACAAGTTTTATACGTGCTAAATCAAGATTTAATGATTCTATACCATCTCTTAATAAGTTTTCTACCTTATTAAAATCTTCTTTATCCATATGATAAAAGAATCTCATATTATCCAAATTTCTATAAATAGATACTTTGGAATACAATACTATATTATCATCATGACCTTTCTCGTATATCCAATTTGCTATACTACTATTAGTGGACATCTTTTTTTTCGCTCTTAATTTTTTTGGATATTAAATCTTTATGCAAAATTTCTAATTTATCTCTTATTAAAGCTGCTTCTTCATACTTTTCTATTTTTTTAAGAAGCTCTATTTCTTCTTTATATTTTTCTATTTGCACTTCTATATCTCTATAGGTGCGGTTTTTATTAGATATTTTACCTATATGTTTATTTTCTCTATGTATTTTTTTGATAACCTTTCCTAAATCGGTTCTAAAATTCTCATAACATTTAGGACAAGATACTATTGATGTTTTCAAAAAATCAGCCAAAGAATAACCGCAAGCTTTACATACCTTATTAGTATCAGGAATTTTTTTCTTTCTCTTTTTAGAAGGTAAAGATCTATAATTAGGAAATACTGTGTCAATATTATTGAATTCTAATTCAATACATTTCTCTATAATGTTTCCATTATTCTCACAGTCTTTACAGATATTTATTTGATGACGCTCACTACCTATAATTTCCTGTATATGTAATACAGCTTTCTCTTTGCCACATATATCGCACTTCAAAATATATATTCCTCTAACAAACTTAGTTTCAAAATTTTACCATTTAATAAAAAAAAAAGCAAATCATTATATGTAATTTATTTTAATTTAATAAAAATATTCAAATCTTCTTTTTTTGTTATTTTTATATTATTAGATGAACATTCTATAATCTTTACATCACCATAATATTTGCTGTATATCTCAGCATCATCTGTAACAAGATTTGTATCTTTATCATTGATATATTTATCAATTGCTGTCATATAATTATAAAATTTAAAAGCCTGAGGAGTAGCTGCTCTATAAAGATAGGTTCTATCAATAGTTTCTATTATATTATTATTCTCATCAACTTTTTTTATAGTATCAACAACTTTAGAAGCAAGTATAGCAGCATCTGTTTCAAGCACAGCATCATATAATGCCTGTATTTCTTTTTTACTAACTAATGGTCTTACACCATCATGAATAAACACATAATCTGTTTTTATATCATTATCTTTTATAAAATTCATAGCATTATACACAGAATAGACTCTTTCACTTCCGCCTTCTATATAATACTTCTTTATATTTTTTTTAATAGAAGCTTCATTTTCTACATACTTCTGTATATTTTTTATTTCATCTTTGGAGCTTACAAAAACAATATTATTAAAATTGAATTTAAGCATATTAATCAAAGTATGAATAAATATAGGCTTATTATCAACTTTAATAAATTGTTTTTTTACCTTTCCTCCGAACCTTCTTGAACTTCCTGCTACTAATATAACTAAAGTTGTATTCATAATAATAACTCTTAATTATTTGGTGTATTATCATCTTTTTGATTATTATCAGTTTTATTTTTATTTAAGAGATTTCTTCTTTCCTCTCTTCTTTTTTCTCTTTCCAATTCTTTTTCAGCTTTTAATTTATGTCTTTCCTCAACTCTAGCCTGAAATTTAGCCTTTCTTTCTAATCTTTTTTCTTCTTTTTCTTTTTTTCTCTGTTCATTATAAACCTTACGCTCTTCATTCATTTTTTCTCTCATCTCTTTAGCCTCTTCAAGCTGCATTCTCCATTCTGCTCTTTTTAATTTTTTCATTTCTTCGCGTTTTTTCTCTCTTTCTTCTAATTTCTGCATTCTTTCTATTTTTTCCATTTCTTTTTCTCTGAATAATACAAGCTGAACCGGATCTTTTATCTTACTTAATTTTTCTCTCATTTTTTTAACATAATCTTTTCTCATACCAACATTTTTAGGGAATAATTTAGCACCCAAAGAGTCTATAAAAAGCCTTGTTCTCAAAACAATACTATTTTGACTCCTCAAATTAATAACAGATACCCAAGGAATTCTGCTTATAATAATAAATGCTATAATACCAGACATAGTATTGGAGAATAAATTACCCCAGAATACTGACCAATATGATAGATATTTAGTGGTTAATATAATAAATATAAACCTCAACAACCATATCCTAAGTATACTAATTATCAAAGGAACCCGAGTCCGTCCAAGTCCAATCAATGCTCCCTGGGCAACCATCGTTATACCGAACCCTAAAACACCTAAAGCAAATATAGGCAATGCCCCATTAGCAACATATAAATCTTCTGCCTTTCTTGTAAAAAGTATAGTTATATGAGGAGTTAAAGGTATTACAATGGCTATAAGAATAATAGCGGTAATAGCACTCAATAACATACCTGTATAGCATGATTTCCTTGCTTTATCTGCATATTTAGCACCTATGTTCATACTTACCATTGTAGTTACTGCAGAACCGAATGCAGCAGGCAAATTGAAACATACTGCTGTAATATTATTAGCTATACCTTGTCCGTTTAATACTGTAGCACCATATTTTTCTACTTCGCTATTAATAAGGAAGAATCCCAAATTGCTTAAAAATGTAGTAAGCATTGAAGGAACACCTATCACCATCAGTTCTTTCAATATGGCAACATCAAATTTAAACTCTTTTAAAGATAATTTATCATCGCTTGCTTTTATAAATAAATCATAATACATCCAAGCTGTAACTATTGCATAAGTAGAAAAAGAAGCTAATACACTTCCTATAATTCCTAAATGTAAGAAATAAACATATACAAAATTGAAAACTACTTTTAATAAAAGCAATATAACACTTCTTATAAAAGTGGCTTCCGGTTTACCATTAGCATTTTTTATACCATTATATAAAGCAGCTAAAAAAGTCATAGGCATAACAAAACTGTATAATGACAAATACTGATATACATTTTCTTTAATGCCAGAATGTAAATTCATAGAAACAAGTATGCTTACTAAATAAAGTGTAGGCCCCATAGCAATACCAAATAAAACACCTGTAACTACTATTTGTGTAGATATTTTTCTGGCATTCTTAAAGTCGCCTAATCCATTATACTGACCTACTATGGCCATAGCAGCAACACCCAAACCTTGAGATAATGCTGTCATCATCATAATAATAGGCTCAGCAAAATTAACACTGCTTGCTATTATAGTATTAGTAACATTATTAAGAAAAAGTCCGTCCATCAATGGAATCATTGACTGAACTAAGCTCATCATCAATGTAGGGATAGAAAGCATTATCAATGTATTAGTAATAGAACCGTGAAGTATTAAATCACGTCTAGCTTCCGTTGACTGACTTTTAAAAAAACTAACCATAACCTGTATTCCTTATATTTCTTAACTTCCAAATATGTAAATATTACTCAAATTAAAACATTTCGATCATTTCAATTTAAATAATATCATACATTATAAAACAAAAATATTTGTAATAAACAAAATGATTTTTCATAATTTTTTTGTAATTATATTTGTGATTTTCCCATATACAAATTAATCATATTATATCAATAATAATAAACTTTTAAAGATGATTTTTTTATTATTTAAAAAATAATAAGAATTTAATTTCATAATTTGATACAAAAATACTATATGAAATATTTTTTATGCATTAACTTCTTATATTGCCAATGCTAGGATCCTCTATATTATCCTCTGGAAGAAGATATATATCATTATTTTGCTGAGGCTTTGTATTATTTTTCATTTCATCAGTATTTTGAGTATTATTATTAGCTGTACTTTCATCTAAAGGAGTATAGTAAAAGTCCTCATCATCTTCTAAAGCATTATTATTAGTTTCTTCTGCTTTTCCTGTACCGCTTCTAATATGATCTATAGGGCATTGTGTAGATAAATCAACATTACCGCCAACTGTAAGAGGGGCAACATTTACACAAGTATGATTTCTAGGAAGTCCTGAATCCTGACAAATCTCTACAACAAGTACATCTTCCGGTACCGGCCAATGAAATTCCCTTTTAGAAGAAGGAGTTACAGCATTAAGATATTGAAATGTAGCTAAAGCAGTGGTTGCTCCGCCTGTAACATTATTAGGAAGCAAATCATTTCTGTCACTTCCAATCCAAGTAATTGTAACGATTTCATCATTATATGCAGCAAACCAGTTATCTCTATGCTCGCTTGTAGTACCTGTTTTTGCTGAATATGAAGGATATTTAAATCCATAAGTATTCGCACTTCTATATGCAGTTCCTCCCGGAGCTATTACCTTTTGTAAAGTTGAGTTTAAAAAATAGTATGATGAAGGAGATGTAGCACTTATTTTATGAGGTGTTCTATCAACTAAAGCTGTAACACTAAGCTCATTTCCGTCCATATCTATAACTTTATCTACAATATAAGGCTTGTATTTAATTCCTCCATTAGCTAATGCACTATAAGCTGAAGCTAAATCAAGAGGACTCATCTCCATAGTACCTAAACCTATGGATAAAGCATTTGGTATATAAGCGTTCTCTCCAAAAAATTCCCTTGAATGTTCTATAAAATAAGAAAGTCCTATATCATTTAATAATTTAACAGCTATTGTATTAATTGATTTTGATAATGCTGTTTCTAAAGTGATTTCGCCTCTATACCTTCTATCAAAATTTCTAGGTGAATATGCCGGCTTTCCTGTTCCCTGAGGATAACTATAATTAGTATCTATCATTGTAGAAAAAGGCTGTGCTCCGCCTTCAAATGCATATAAATATATAAACGGCTTTATTACACTTCCTATTTGCCTTTTTGCCTGTACTGCTCTGTTAAACTGATTTTGCAATGTGTATCCGTCACCGCCTATCATAACAAGTATTCCGCCTGTCTTAGGGTCTATTGATACCATCGCTCCCTGATAGCTTCTATTAGAAGTACTTGACTGTAAATTTCTAATATTTTCTTTCATTACTGAATCAGCTATTCTGTAATATCTTTCATTTATTGTTGTATATATTTTTAATCCTGATAAAGCAAGTTCATCTTTATTGAAATAGTTTAATAATTCCTGTCTAACATATTCATTTACATAAGGTGCTCTGTTTACTGTCATTTTCCATTGTGCACCTTTTACCTGCTTATTTATATTAGTATACTCCTTATCAAACAATTCCAATTCTTCAGCCATAGTTTTTTTATCTATGATATTGTTTTTTACAAGTCTTGCTAATATCTGCTCTACTTTTTTTCTGCTGTTATCCGGATTATTAACTATAGAATAATATGTAGGGTTAGGAAGCATTCCTACAAGTATAGCATATTCTAATAGTCTGCATTGTCTTAAAGGTTTATTGAAATAATGATTAGCTGCAGCTTCAAATCCATAGTTACCGTCACCAAGATAAACGGTATTAAAATACATAGCTAAAATTTCTTTTTTAGTGTATTTCTGCTCTATTTCTCTTGCTGCAAACATTTCAAATAATTTTCTTTCTATTGTTCTTTCACTCTTAGTAAATAACAATTTCGCTAATTGCTGAGTAAGTGTAGAACCTCCGCCAACTATTTTTCTAGTTAAAATAGTTCTAATACCTAAATAAGCTGTTCTGAAATAGTTAATACCTTTATGCGAATAGAATTTTTGGTCTTCCATCAAAAGTAAAGTCTGCTCTAAAAGAGGGTTAATATCATCAACATTAACTACTTCATAAGCTGGAGGCATATACTCCCCTATCAATATATTATTTCTATCATATATCTTTGTAGGAGGGGAATCACCGAATGGGTTTAATGGATTAAAATATCTAATTCTTTTTTCATTACCCCTAATAACTATTATATCATAGTATTCCTCAAGCATTGCCATACTTTGATCCCGCCTTGAAACCCAGTCTTTATATACTCCTCCAACGAAGTATATGCCGACTATACCTACAGCAACACCTATGAATAAACATATAATTAAAAGAGTTAGAATAATTTTTTTTAATTTAGATTTTTTCTTAATGCCATTATTATTTTCTTGATTTTTTTTCTTTTTAAACATTTATTAACAATCACCACATTAACATAATAATTATTCTATATGATACTATAATATATATAACATTGCAAGCAGAAATTTAGAATCAAATTAATATGATTATGATTGACTTATGTATTTTTTTATATTAAACTATGTAAAAATATTTTTCATATAAATTTTATAAAAATAGAGGTAATTTATGAAGAACTTTCAAAACAAATCACTACTAAATGTTGGCATACTATCGGTAGTAACATGTGGAATATACCTTATTTATTGGATATATGTGACTACAAATGATGTTAATAGCTATATGGAAGAAAAATATTTCAATCCTACATTAGCTGTAGTTTTATCAATAGTAACTTGCGGATTATTTACTATATATTGGTTCTATAAATATGCAAATGTAATTTTTAATGATATGAGTAAAAAAGCTAATTTAGACAGTTATGGAGAAAGTGCAATAGTAGTAGCTTTACTTATTTTAGTACCTTTTGGTTATCTTTATTCTGTTCTTACATTACAATCTAAACTTAATATTATTTATGATAAATTGAATGAAAATAACTAATTAAAAAATAAATAATTTTAATATAAAAATGTAATCTTTATACATTTATCAAAATAAATTTAAATAAAAATAATATTATTTATTTAAATAATAAATAAACCTATATAGGGTATTGACAAAAAACTACTATAGAATACAATAATATATAAAGAGAACATATGAAAAGAAGTAAATGCAGCCGCTTATATATTTAAGTGACTGCATTTTTATTTGCATCAAAAAATTTTATTTATAATCTTATATCAAACAAATTTACCAACAAATCAAATAAACATATACAGGGTATTGACAAAAAATACTTTATATAATAAAATAAAATCATAAGAGAGGATATGAAAAAATAAAAAGGCAAATTTATGTTTTTGCATTTTTATCAAAATTAACAAATCTTATCAGAATCATTTCAATCAAATAATTTTTCATATAAATAAAAAAGTTCTATATAAATCAGGTTAAATAAATTTTAAATATAATAACAGCTTGGGCGGGTGCTGAAATTTCTAATCAAACAAAAAGTTTCAATAAAATTTTAATTGCAAAATATATTATAAAGCATAAAGGGCGGGGTATGTAAATAAAGTTTTAAAGCTTAAATTACATATGCCCACCCTTTAGGCTTTTTATATTCATCAGTTATTTTTGTGTTATATTTCTTTTTAGTTTTTCACTGTTATTTTAACACCCACCCTAGATTTATTTAAATTAAAAAAATATATTCACCGCACGAATAATGAAGTTATAAACATTTAATTATTTTTTAATTATCTATAAGAATCTGTACACCGTGCGTAAATAAATATAAAGCTAATTACATAGATATTATTATTTTTCCATCTGTATGTTTTTTTATAACAGTTTTTAAAGCTTCTGATGCATTATCCATATTAAATACAGTAGAATATATTTTAGGCTTTATATTTTTATCTTCTACAATTTTTGTAATTTTACAAAGCTGTTCTCCGTCAGCACGCACAAACATGAAACGATATTCTTTTTGCTCCTTCATTGCTTTTTTATCATATTTAGAACCGGCCAGAGAAAATAATAATTTTTTGAAGAAAGGGAATTTATTATCTTCAGCAAATTTTTTATTAGGGCTGGTTCTCAAACTTAAAAGTTTACCTCCTTTTTTTAATACCGATAATTCTCTGTCAAATTCATTTGCTCCAAGCGTATCTATAACATGATCAACATTTGAAACTAATTCTTCGTAATTTTCTTTATTATAACTAATATATTTATCAGCACCTAAATTAATAAAATGTTCTTTTAATCTTTCACTTCCAGAAACTATAACATTTAAACCTAAATATTTGGCAATTGGAACTGCAAGCTCTCCGAAACTTCCAGAACCTCCAGTTATTAAAATAGTTTGTCCTGATTTTGCTTCTAATTCTTCTGTAAATGCTTGATATGCTGTAAGGGCAGTTAAAGGTATTGCAGCAGATGTAATAAAATCATAATCTTTAGGCATAAGAGATATAAACTCACTGTCTACTGCTACATACTCAGCAAAAGCTCCTATTTTTGATATAGGCAAGCGAGTATAAACTTTATCGCCAATCTTGAAATCGGTTACATTCTTGCCTACACTTTCAACTACTCCAGAACATTCATTACCTAATGTTAAAGGCATTTTATAATCTTGTATAAGTCTTACTGCACCTGTTAATATTAACATTTCAAGAGGATTTACTGCCGCAGCTTTTACTTTAATTAATACTTCATTATTAGAAATCTCAGGTATTGGAATATCAGCAATATTGATATCTATTTCTTTTGAATATTTTTTTATTTGAATAGCTTTCATAATATCTCCATTTTTTATTTTTTATAAAAATATATTTATGTGATATATAAATCAATATAAAAATGTTGCTCATTTGCGATTTTTGTTGTAATAACGATAGTGTTTCTATATATAGAAATACAATAGTGATACATACAACACATATATTGCCTATATTAGAAATTAATAAAAAATTAATGAATAAGTTTTATATTAGAATTATAGTTATTTGCTATGTTATTTTAAAGCTATTATATATTTATTAAATTAAAAAAATCTGCAAACCGTGCATAATTCAATAAACATATACACCGTATTGACAAAAAAACTATATACATTAGAATTGAACAACTTTATATGATAAAAATAATTTCAATTAAAGAGTAGTTAAATAAAAATGAAAATTAAGAAGAAGAAAAAAAATGACAGCAAAGTTAATGTAATAGCTTTAATAATATATGTCTTCTTATCCTGTACTATACCGCCTACTGCAATATCATTTTTTGCTAAGGCTGATAAAAATATACAAGAAAAAAAAGAAATAATAGATAATAATAAACAAACTAATGCATCAAATTTTGACAAAGAAGAAGTACTTTAAGAAACAATAACAATATTATTAAAAGGAACTTTATTATCTAAACATAGCGGCTCAAAAGTGAATTTGAAAATTCTTGGTGTGAGAGTATTAATTGTATATATACTGACTTATGTATTATCGCTTGCAATTACCGCAATTATAGCCCAAAAATATTATCATGAAGATATAAAAATAAAAGAAGATATTAGAGAGACTATAGAAACAATATTAGTAGTGTTTATTACTCTGTCATTAATAGCATTCATTTTAATAGTAATAGTAATAAATATGGAAAGTAATAGAGAATATTTAGCTTTCAGCGGAGTGATTTTTGGTTTTATATCCTGTATTATCATTAGGAAAATATCATAAATTTATTAGTATTCTAAAAAATATATATTAAAATAAAAAATTTTAATTTAATATATTTTTGATCAACTTTTGACTTCGTCAAAGTTTTTATCCTTCGGATACGCTACGCGAAAAATGCAAATATTTTAGCTTTATATGTTTAATATATGAAACATAATATAATAATTGTTTATTTTAGTTAAGTTTTTTTGCTTCTAGGTGTATGAAGGCTTTACCTTATTACAAAGCAATCTTGCCTACAGTATGCAAAAGAAGTGGTGATGTTACGAAGTACGCAGAGCGGTTTGGCAAAGGCCCATATATAAAAACAAAAATATAAATTTATTTTTGACACAATATAATTGTTTAGGTATATACTGAATTTTTTAAGTTTATCAATTTTTTGTTTAATAGTTTTATTTTACGCTTACAATAAACTAACTCAATTTATAATTCAATAAACATCTATACTGTATTGACAAAAAAAGCATATATAATAAAATCATTATGAGGATTATGAAAAATAAAATGCTATTTAATTAGGCATTTATAATTTACACAATACGGTTTTATTTCCTATATAAAAGTCTATATTATAATAAATAAAAAAGTATTGTCTTTAATTTTTCTAATCATAATATCTATAAAGGCTTAAAATGCAGTTATGATAAAAAAACATAAAGAAGGATTACATAAAAAGAAATTAATAATTCATTTTTCTCCATAATATGGATTTCAATTACTATATTTGCTTTCTTTATGTTAAAAGATAATATTATAACTATCAAAGAGTATTTTAGTATAGCAGCAGGAATTATATCAGGTTTACTACTCGCAAATACTTTAAGCATTAAGGATATATAATAATTATTTATGAAAGATATTATTTTTAATTTAATATACAAAATCAATATACCAGAAAATGATTTATTTAGAATGTCAGCATTATTTTTATGCTCTTTTATAATAGTATTTTTAATATTACTTTTAATTAAAGGAGATTTTAGCTTTGATGAGTTCATTGGTGATAGTAATGGTATAGGTTTGGGAATAATTATAATATTAATAATAGCATTTTTTGGAGTATCAGGATTTTTTATAATAAGATACATTGAAAATACTTATGAATATATATTTATAGCAATTGGTATTATAACGGCATTATTTAATATAAACGAAGATAATATAAAAAAGACATTAATTGTTGCTTTGGTATTTTTTCTTATACTTTTATATGCAGGATTTTTTAATGCCCCAGCAACTATAAATAATGTATATATAAACAATCAAACTATTACAAATAATTATACTAATGATTTGAAATCAACTTTATCTACTCAAAGAAATATTGCTGACTTATTATTAGGATATGATAACCTTTTTGCTTCGGTTTTATTTGGTAATATTACATTAAAAGAGTATCTAATCATAGGATTAATTTTCATTTTATCTACAATTGTAATTATTTATATAATAAAAAGAATTGAAAAGAAAAAATCAAAATAAATATAAGTACAAAAATATAATTTCTTAATTTTGTATAGCTAATTAATTTTATCAACTTCTATATTTTTATAATTTTTTATGAACACAAAAACAAATCTCATAAAAGTTTATGACTTAGTAATAAAAGCATTAAATATTTATAATTATTCATTATTTTTTTTATTGTCCTTAGCTTTAAGATATTTACTGATTGACAATGTTATAAATGATATTATACCGCCAAAAAAGAAAGCTGATAATTCTATTATGCTCTCTATACTTCCAGGCATATTGAAAATAGCTAAGTTTTCATGTATTTTATAAATAATAACCGAACTTATTACAAGAATTATTGCAAGTAAAATAATATTAAATTTATAAGAGGCGTTTTTAAAAAAAAGTATTTCCATCAAAACACCTATAATAGCACATCCTACCATAAATATTATTACTAATCTCATAAATAAATCTTTTGAATCCTCTTCAAAATCTACGTTAGTATGCTCTCTATCTCTCCATCTGAGGTAGTTGCGGCGAATTTCTTTAATTTCTATACTATTATTAAAATCATAACTATTTTCTAAAATAATATCATTATCGATTACTATATAGTTTCCATTATAAATGTTATTTTCTTCTATTATATTATAGACATTATAATTATGTTTTGTCATTTCATTATAAAATATAAAAGAAATAATAATTAATACAACTGCTAATACACTAATCTTCATATAAACCTCTTAAAAAAATGCTTATTGCAAATTGATACATTTTTATCATAAATTGATTTTTATTTCAAGTTATTTGTTAGTACCTACATAATGTATTAATAAAATTATAATTAACGCACGGTAAATAAAGCCTTAAAATAAAGTATTTTAATAATTCTAATTTTACTATTTTTTAGAATCAGTTAACCGTGCGGTTAGTAAATCTGTATTTTAAATAAAGCTTGGGCGGGTGCTAAAAAGAATATATTAATTCCTATATATAAACAAAGTTTAATAGAAAAAGAGATTAACAATTCTTGAAGGGCGGGAATTAGAAATAAGTTTTAAAATTTAATTACATTTGCCCACCCTTTAGGCTTTTTATTATCACTGTCATTTTTGTATTATCTTTATTTTTAATATTATCTGTTATTTTAGCTGCCCACCCAAGATTTTTTTAAATTTGTTACGTATTTCTACGCACGCAGAACTAAATTTTAAACATAGATATATTTAAAATTTAAATCTAATTATATTAAAAATTTTATTCACCGTGCGGTTAGTAAATTTGTAATTTTAAATAAAGCTTGGGCGGGTACTAAAAAGAATATATTAATTTTTATTATAAATAAAGTTTAATAGAAAAAGAGATTAACAATTCTAAAGGGCGGGGTATTAGAATAAAATTTAAACAAATATATTATTTTTATTTAAATATTAATCTTGCCAATACAAAGCCTATTATAAATCCTATAGGCAAAGATAAATACTCCAATATGTTTTTTATATTCTCATAATTTATAAAAATAATTATCCCTGTAATTATAACAGATACAATGAGTATTATTTTGGCAGCAATTAATTCTTTTTTAGGTAAGCTATTTTTTAATAATAATATAAAACTAAGTAAAAAACCTATAATAAGAGAGCCTGTGAACATAATAAATACTCTATCTTCTTCAAGGTCAAGATCAACATCTCTGTATCTTCTTATGTTTTGATATTTAATATCAGAGTCTGTATTATAATTATCTTCTATTATGTAGTTATCTTCTATATAATTTAAATTATAAATGTTAATTTCTTTATTGTTATTATTTTTTATCAAATCATTATAAAATATGTAAGAAATTATAATGAATATTAGTATAATACTTAATCTATTTGTTTTTAAGAAGTTCATTTTATTTCCTGAATATAACTGCTAAATATAATTTTACTATAATTTAAAACAAGTTTTATTTCAATACTAAAAATAATTGACATAAAAATATATTTTTTATGTTTAAGAGCCATAGATATTGCACACTTTTATTTTAAAAAAAGAAGGTATTCCTTATAATTTAAATTGCTATA
>NZ_CALXRM010000050.1 GCF_944390845.1 uncultured Brachyspira sp. | reverse complement strand
CTTTAAATTATGATACACCTATGTTATACTTTAAAAAACTAAGGAATACTTAATGCAATATGTCTGGCTCCTGTGCACACTTTAATCAAATATAAACTTGACTAAAAATCTTATTTATGTTATCATAATACAACTATTTAAGAAAATATATAGTTCTGGAGAGATGCCCGAGAGGCCGAAGGGAGCAGTTTGCTAAACTGTCGTAGGTATCCCCTACCGCGGGTTCGAATCCCGCTCTCTCCGCATTGGTTTTTATATGATTAAAAAAATTTCTATTATATTCTTAATTATTTTCAGTATAGCTTTTACTCAAGAAACTGACACTAATCAAATTGATACAAACAATACTCAAACCAATACAACTGAAACTAATTTCTTTAATGCAGCTTTAGATAATACTAATAATGTAAATGAACCTGCTATACTTCAAGATATTAGAAATATAGAAAACAGAGCACAAGTTAGTAATGGTTGGATGTTTTTTAAAGCTATTATTGGTTTTATAGTTACATTGGTAGGTATTTATTTTGTATTTATATATCTTAAAAATAGATCAAAAAAAATATCTGGTTCAAGTGATATTATAAAAGTGCTTGCAACTACTCCGCTTGCTACTAATAGATATGTTTCTATCATTGAAATAGTTGATGATTTATATTTAGTTTCTATATCCGATCATAATATCAATTTATTATCAAAAATAGAAGATAAAGAAACTAAAGATCAAATAAAAATGATGTATATTAACTCTAAAAATAATATAGTAGATGACAGTTTCAAAAATATTCTTAATCAAACTTTATCTGTATTCAAACAGCCTAAAATGAAAGAAAAAGATCCATTGCAAACTACTTCAGAAATTAGAGAAAAATTACATGATTTGAATGCCAATAATCCTACAAATGTAAATAATGAAGATAAAAAAGAATAATATATACTAAAAATTTTTAACTTTGTCAAAATTAGTTTTTATATTATTATTATTTTCGGGGACTAGTCCCCGAACCCCTACTTCTTTTGGTGCCCCAAAGAAGCAAAAGGACTGCATTTTTGGCATAAAATTACGGTATTGTACTATATTTAATACATATTCTTAAGATATTTAGCTGTAGTATATGCGTTTTTTGCAACTTTTTTGAGCGACAAAAAAGTTGATAATACATTTATAAAATATAAAAATTGACAAAATGTAATTGTTTAGGTATATACTAAAAATTTTTAACTTTCTCAATTTTTTATTTTTTATAAATGTAAATAATATTTTTTATAATATAAAATATCATTGTTTAGTTATAACTACTATAAATCATAATCAACAAATAAATTTTCTTATAAAAATTACATAAAAGTTTTAATTCATACTTTATTGACATTAATTATTTTTTTTCTATACTAAAATTCATATAATGAAATTGTGTTAAACATTTAAGGAGATAAATTATGAAATTCGTTTTAGTAGGTGCAGGAAGTGCACAATTCGGATGCGATATGCTTGGCGATATTTTTGCTACAAAAGCATTAAGCGGTTCTCATATAACTTTGCTTGATATTAATGATAATGCTTTAAAAAAAGTTAATGATTATGTTAAGCAATTTATAGAAGATAATAAACTAGATTTTACTGTTGACGCTACAACAAACAGAAAGGAAGCTTTCAAAAATGCTAATTTTATTATTAGTTCTATAGAGGTAGGAGATCGATTCCAATTATGGGACGAAGATTGGAAAATACCTATGCAATATGGTATACATCAAGTTTATGGAGAAAATGGAGGACCTGGAGGAATATTCCACTCTTTAAGAATAATACCTCCTATACTTGATATAGTTAAATATGCTATGGATATATGTCCCGATGCTTATATATTTAATTATTCAAATCCTATGACTGCTATATGTACTGCAGTAAAAAGGGCATTTCCTCAAGCAAAATTTATAGGATTATGTCATGAAATAGGCTGGCTTCATCAATGGCTTCCTAAAATACTTAGAATGAATTATGAATCTTTAGACATAAAAGCAGGAGGCCTCAATCACTTCAGCTGCCTGCTTGAAATAAAAGATAAAAAAAGCGGAAAAGATTTGTATCCTGATGTATTGAAAAATGCTCATGGATTTTTTGAACATGAAGTAGGATATAGTGATTTATTAAAATACGCTAAAGAACATAATGCATTCTCAAAAACAGAAAATTTTGATCATACTATGGAAGACAAATTAAAAGGAGAATTTATATGGGCTGATAGAAGACTTTTAAAAGTGATATTAGAGAAATATAAACTTTTACCTATCACAGTAGACAGCCATTTTGGTGAATATATCGCTTGGGCTTGGGACGTAGTTGATCATAGAGGAATATTAGATTTCTATGAATTATACAGAACTGTACTTTCAAAAACTGAACCTCAAATATTATTAAGAATAAAAGAAAGAGCATCAAGTATAATAGAAGCTATAGTGACTAATAATGCTTATACAGAAGAAGCAGTAAATATTTTAAATGATGGATTAATAGAAGATTTACCTAATTGGATAGCTGTTGAAGTTCCTGCTGAAATAAGCAAAGATGGAGTAAAAGGTGTAAAATTAAATAATGTACCTAAGGGATATTTATCTCTTTTGAGAAATTATGTAAGTGTATACGATTTAACAGCCGAAGCAGCTATACATCATAAAAAAGAATATGCTATACAGGCTATACTTGCTAATCCAGTAGTTAATGTTTGCAAAAATACTGAAGAAATGCTTGATAGAATGATAGCTTCTCAAAAACCATATTTAGACTATTTGAAATAATTTTTATTAATTAAATAAAATACAAAAGCCTTATAATATTAATTATAGGGCTTTTATTGTAATACCTAAACAACTATATTTTGTCAAAATTAAAATTATATTTTCTTTTTAATATATGTGGCTTTGCCCTTACGAAGTACACAGCGTGCAGCCCCCACTTCTTTTGCCGACGCTCTGCGTGCCGTAGGCAAGGCACCTACTCGGTGGTGGCCCAAAGAAGCTATATATAGGTTTTTATTTAATAGGTTATATATATAAGATAATTTTAGTATGATTTAGTACTAATTCTATCCTCGCACTTTCACGAAGCGTATCCGAGCTTGTCGAGGATATAAGCAACTTTGACGAAGTCCGCAGAGCGTATGCGGCTGGAAAAAGTTGACTAAAAAAATGACAAACTCTAAAATTTTTAGTATATACCTAAACAACTATATTTTGTCAGAAATAAATTGATATTTTTGTTTTTATATCTGGGGCTTTGCCCTTACGAAGTACACAGCGTGCAGACCCCACTTCTTTTGTTGCCACAAAGAAGCAGGCACAGCCCGCCTGTGGCGAAAGGCTGCACTTGGGCTTTAATTTAATAAATTATTTTACATGTAAGACAATTTTAGTATGATTTAGTACTAATTCTATCCTCGCACTTTCGCGAAGCGTATCCGAGCTTGTCGAGGATATAAGCAACTTTGACGAAGTCCGCAGAGCGTATGCGGCGGGAAAAAGAACAACATAAAAATTGACAAACTTAAAAATTTTTAGTATATACAAAAATTATTGTAATAATATTAAAATCTTATATAATAAAAAATCATATTAAATAAAGATAATTATATTATGGATATATTTTTTGAAGAATACGTTAAAATAAATAACATAGAACAATACTTTGTACACTACCCTAGAAAATCAAATACATCATTGATATTTCTTCATGGCGGACCCGGAGAATCAGAAAGCTATTTTTTATATAAAATGCATTCAATAACTCAAAATTATAATTTAATATATTATGATCAAAGAGGTGCAGGAAAAACTCAAATAAAAAATAAATCATCAGAAAATGATATAAAAATTGAAACTCTATTAATAGATTTAAAACAAACAATAGAATATGTTAAAGAAAAATATAAATCTAAATACATTATATTGCTTGGTCATTCTTGGGGAAGCGTTTTAGGCATAGAGTTCATTAAAAAATTTCCTAATTTAGTTTCTGCTTATATCGGTATGGGGCAAGTAGTAAATTTCAAAAAAGGCGAAAAGACAGGATTTGATTACTGTTATAATATAGTAAAAAATAGCGGAAATAAAAAATATATTGAAAGACTTGAAAAAATAAAAAATTATCCATTCAATATAAATAAAGATAATGTTTTTAATTTATTTAAAATATTCAGAGAAATACAAGCAAAATATAAATTAGCAGGATACTATGAAGGAAATGATAAATTAAATAAAATCATAAAACAAAGTCCTTTATATTCTATGAAAAATATATTTACTTCTTCGCCTCTTAATTTAAATAAAAATATTATCTATTATTTAATAAATTATGATACAAGTAAATTCACAAATTTTAATATACCAATATTTTTTATATGCGGTGATAATGATTGGCAGGTTCCTACTGTTGTTGTAAAAGAATATTATCAAACTATAAATGCACCTGATAAAGATTTATATGTAGTTGAAAATGCAGGACATCTTTTAAATATAGAAAACACAAAAGATTATAATATTATATTAGAAGGTATATGCAGCAGAGTAAGCGGGGAATAATTTATTAAACATTAAGACCTACATTTAATTTTTCATAACCTAACTTTTTTGATTCATCTAAATAATGTTTGCTCTTTTCTGTATACTCTTTCATCTTTTCAGCTGTTATAGTTGTAAGCTTAGAATATTCATCATAAACTAATGATAAATAATAATAACTTTCAGCAAGAACAGAATTTGATTTATTATTTTTTATAGACTGCAAGAAATTATATTCAGACTCTTTCAAATCTTTTACTTGCTTCTCTAATTGATATCTATAAAGAGATGCTATTCCATTATTATTCAATAAATAGAAATTATTTTTTTCCTTATTGAGTCCGTATTCAATATCATTTTGTGCATTATTTAAACTTTTTACATCATTAGTTATTTTATAATCTATCAAATACAGCCAGCCTCTATTTATATAAATTGAAGTATTATTTTTATCTATTTCTAAAGCCTTATTATAATTATCTAAAGACATATTGAAATATTTTTTATCATGAGTATTTTTATATTTTTCATTATAAAGATCAGAATATATTAAAAGAGTACTTAAATCATCTTTATTGTTATTATTTTGAACAACTTTATTATAATCATTTAAAGCTAAATTAAAATAATTTTCATTAGAAGTATAATGATATCTTTTTGTATAAAGTACAGACCTATCTTTCAAAGTATCTATATTGCTTTCTTCATGGAAATTATTAATATCTATAATTTTATTATAATCTTTTAAAGCAGCATCAAAATATTTATCATCAGAAGTTTCTTGATATTTTTTACTAAAAAGTAACGCCCTACTCTTTAATACTGCCACATTATCATTATTGGAATTCAATATCCTTGTATATATACTAATAGCATTATCATCATTTCCATTTTCTACTTCTCTTAATGCCATAAGAGATAATTCATTAATATTTAAATTTTCATCATTATTGTTTTTATTTTTTTTAACTACATTCCAGAAAACGTTATCGCCATTTCTATTGTATTTATAATAATTATTGTTTTTAAGTACTAATTTATCACCATCATAATTAGTATCTACAAGCTTATTTTCATTATCTGCCGGAACGCCTTCAGAATAAAAATTATTCTTTTTCTTAGAAGATATTTTATTATCATCTTCTTCTTTTTTATCTTCTTCTTTATTATCTTTTATTTCATCATTATAATTTATAATATTTTCATTATTATCAACTGCACCAGAATCATTACCTTTAAATAAAAATGCCATTACTATTATAGTGGATAATGTTCCTAAAAATATAATTCCTATGGTTTTCATATCCCAATTTAATATAGGACTATTATTTATTAAAGAATTTAAACTGCTTACATGCGGAGCTATATATTCATCGTATTTCACTTCCAAAAGATAATCTAAATTCTTTTTTATATTATTTCTATTTAGGATATCATTTTTATTGCTTATTATACAGTTACTAGCAGCATAAGAAGAATTACTATAAACATTTGTAACACAATTAGTTTGAGGTATGCCATTTCTATTATAAATCCAGAAACATACTCCTGTTATTATTGCCATAAAGAAAAGCAATGTTAACATAACACCATTAGATGAGGACTTTTCTTCTGGAAATTCATAATTATCTTCATTTCTTGTAAAATTATGCTCTTGCTCCATAAAAAAATCCCGATATTGATACGTTATATATCGGATTGCATAATCATAAAAAAAAAGAAATATGATAACTAGATGAAAATTTTTTTAAATTTTATTATTTTTGTTATATTCTTTAATTATATTAATAATTTTTTCGTTATTAGTATTATAGGCATAATCTAAAGCACTATTGGAAGTATTATCAATAACATTCATATCTATATCATAATTGAGCAAAATTTTAATTATATCAATATTTTCTCTTATAATAGCAAACATCAAAGCATTTTTACCTTCATTACTTAGAATATTTACATCAGCACCTGCTTCAAGTAAAATAGCAGCAATATCTTTATGTCCATTAATAACAGATTGTATTAAAGCACTGTATCCAAGATTATTTTTATAATTTATATCTATAGTATTTAATTCTATTATTTTATTTACTATATCTTTATTACCAGCAAAACATGCTTCTATAAGAATATTATTTCCATCATTATTAATTTGATTTATATCAGCACCTGCTTCAAGTAAAATATTAAAAATATCTGCATGTCCATTAGAGGCTGATGCCATAATAGGAGAATAACCAAAATTATTGGCAATATTAATATCAGCACCATATTTAATAAGTATCTCAACTATCTTTTTATGACCGTTGAATGCTGCAAGCATAATCGGCGTTATTTTATCGCTATCCAATAAATTAGGCTCTATTCCTTTTTTAAGAAGTTCTTTTACTCCGTCATAATTACCATGTTCAGAATATATAAAAAGTCTATCTTCATCTTTACTAAGATCATATTTATTGGCAGTATTATACTGAGAATATAAAAAAGCATTAATTGCTAATATAATAATAAATATATATTTTTTCATAATACCCCATTCGGTTATAAAATACAAATCATATATATAATATACGGATTTATATATAATTATGTTAATTATTTTTAAAATTAAATTCTAAAACATATCAAAATTACATATAAAAACATAATAAAATTGACAAAACATTTATATATGTCATAATAAAAATATGGATATTATGATTATTGTATTTATACCAGCATTTTTTGCTATAAGTATTTTATTATCTGCTATTCTTTATTTTATATTAAAAGCAATAAAATTCTTTTTGATTAAATTATTTAACATAGACAAAAAATTACTAGACAAACTTCATATAATTTCATTTATAACTATCAATATATTAATCAGTACTTTTTTCTCATTAGACTTTTATATAAAATAAATATTTATGGAATAGATTTAACTGTATTTGTAGATAAAGATGATCAAGTATATCTTGGAAGTGTAATATTCACTTTTATTTTAATATTAGAAAGTATAATTATTTCTTTTATTTGTATATTTAAAAACACAAAATTATTTAGAGATATTTTTTAAATATTCTGCTGCTTCTTTTTGTTCTTTACGGATAGCAAATTCTAAAGCTCTTTCACCATCTTTATTTTTATGCTCTATATCTGCCCCATTTTCTATTAATAATTTAATTGTATCTATATCATTAATACCAGCAGCAAACATTAAAGGAGTTACAAGTTTGAAATTCTTAGCATTTACATCTGCACCAGCTTCAACTAATGCTTTTATAATATTATATTCTTTTGTAAGCGAAGCATAAAGCAAAGCTGAAAATAAAGGCTTATCTCTTAAATTTACATCTGCACCAGAATCAATTAAATACTCAGCAATTTGACTCTGTTTCTCTGCACAAGCAAACATTAAAGCTGTTATTCCAGTTTTGCTTCTAGCATTTAAATTAGCACCCTGTTCAACTAAAAGTTTTAATATGTCAAAATAACCTTTTTTGGCACAAATCATAAGCAATGTAAATTTAGTTTCTTCATCTCTTGAATCAACTAAACTGCTGTCAGAATCCAAACATTTTTTTACATTATTAAAATCATTATTTTTAACATATTCAACTATATTGCTCATCAATGCTAAATCCTATTTAATCATTATTGCCATTTATAAGATTCTACAAACATAGTAGATATTGATATACAAGCAACTGCCCAAATAAGGAAGAAAATAACATTTTGTATATCTATCATACCTTTAGTAAAATCAGAAAAATATGTTGTTATAGAAATAGCATTCAATAATTTGCTTGCTCCTGTAAACATTTCACTAAGCCAATTTATAATATAAGCAAATACTCCCATAGATACACCCAAAATAGCAGCAACTAATTGGCTTTTAGATATGCTTGTTGCTATAAGACCAAGTCCAAGTATAGCAGTACCAAGTAGGAATAAACCTAAATAACCGCTGAATATAACTCCTATATCTGGTTTTCCAAATACCATTAAAAGTATAGGATAAACAAAAGTCATAGCAAGCAATGAAACATAAACAACTAATACAGATAAATATTTTCCTATAACATACTGAAGTGAAGTGATAGGTGCAGTCATTATAAGTTCAAAAGTACCGGATGCACGTTCTTCAGCTATAAGCTTCATACAAAGAATGGAAAGAAATAATATTGTAAAAAATCCAATATTATACATAGTGTTTTCCATAACTGCCAATCTGCTATAGTAGACTTCTATAGTAAAAAAGTATCCTGTTAAAGCTAAGTATATAAATCCTAATATGTAATATAAAGGAGATACATAAAAGGATTGAATTTCTCTAGAAAATACAACATATATATTTCTCATTTTAACCCCTTGAAATTATTTATTATTCAGCACTTTGATTAGATGAATTAATTCCATCTCTAATATATTTAGACTTATCAAAATCTTCATTTTTCTTTTTATCTGTAAAGTAAATAAATACTTCTTCCAATGATCTTTCTTTGGCTCTGATTTCTAAAACGCCAAAACCATTATTAACTAAATGTTTAACTATAGCAGCTCTTGAATCATTGCCTCTTTCACATTCTATAATAATATCGCCATAAGAATTACATTCAGCCTGAACAACACCTTTAACCTCTCTAACGCATAAAAGAGCATCTTTATATCTTCCATCTACTTTAAGCTCAATATTACCGCCTAATATCTCTCTGTCCATAGCCATTTTCAAGCCTTCAATTGTATCCTCAGCTATTAATTCTCCGCTGTCTATAATTAAAGCTCTTTCACAAGTATCTTCAACTTCACTTAATATATGTGTAGAAAGAATAACAGTTCTTGTTCCGCCTAAACTTTTTATTAATGATCTTACCTCTATTAACTGATTAGGGTCAAGTCCGCTTGTAGGTTCATCTAATATTAAAACTTCTGGATCATGTATTATAGCCTGAGCTATTCCAGTACGCTGTTTATAACCTTTAGATAAATGACCTATTATTCTATTTCTATATTTTGTAAGTCCTGTTATTTCTATAGTATTTTCCAAAGCTGTTTTTACATGCTTTCTTGGTATGCCCTTAAGTTTTGCACAGAATCTCAAATAATCTATAACTGTCATTTCAGTATATAAAGAAACATTTTCAGGCATATACCCTATTCTTTTCTTTATTTCTATAGGATTGTCGTATACCTCATAATCATCTAAATAAACATAACCGCTTGTAGCAGGCAAATAACCAGTAATTATACGCATCATAGTACTTTTACCGGCTCCATTAGGCCCTAAAAATCCAACTATCTCACCTTTATTTATGGTATAAGACACACCTTTAAGTGCTAGATACTCCCCATAATATTTAACTATATTATCAACTTTTATCATTAATAATCCTTAAAATATTTATTATAAAAATGAATGTAATATTATAACAACAAATTTTTTATTTATCAAGTTACAATTAATAATATATTATCGCAAAATAATGTTTTTCCATAATAAAAAATTATTTGAAATATCGATTAAATATTGTTTAAAAATAAAAAAACCTATCAAATTCATGATAGGCTTTTTTATTAAAATAAAATTAATGTTTTTCTATTTTATTTATTATTGAGCTGTAGTTGTGTCAGTAGATTGAGTATTACCACCATTATCTCCGCCTGAAGCAGGTTTGATATTTTTGATAGCATCAACAGCAGCTTGTCTAACAGCAATAAAATATTGTTCATTTTGAGCTAAATCAATTAAATCACTTAAAGCAGCTTGATCGCCTATTTTACCTAAAGCTACAGCAACTTCATAAACGATACCTTGAGTTTTAGCTAATCTTAATTGGAAAAGCAAAGCAGCTACGCCTTTATTGCTTCCTATTTCACCTAAAGCTTGAGCAGCAGCTATTATATTAGAAGTTTCTTGTTCTAAATATAACATTTGAACTATATATTCTACAGAAGTTTCTGATTTAGCAGCTTTTGCAGCTTGTAAAGCTTGATATCTAACCATAGAATCAGAATTATGTGTAGTAGGTGCGTTCAAACCATAGCTTACATATCTATTAATAGCTTCTAATAATGTTTCAGAATTAGCACCTTTTTCACTTAAAGCTTTGAAGCACATAGCTTTAACTTGTGGAGTACCGCCTTCTATAGCAGATATTAAAAGTTTTTCATCTTGATTTGCTAAAGCATCTACAAAATTCTGAGCTAAAGCTTCTCTTGGTTTATTACCAGTAGTACCTGATGTTTCAGTAGTAGTTGTTTCTTGAGCAAAAACAGATGATAAAGAAAATGCAAACATTAATGTTACGATAAATATTTTCTTGAGCATTATACAACCCCTTAATATATTAAGTTTTACTATAATACAATTATTATTCAATAATTGCAAGCAAATTTAATAAATTTATAAAAAATAATTATGTTCAAAAATAATACATATTAATTCTATTTTATTATCTTTTTATTTTACATAATAAATTCTAATAAAGTTAAATATTTTTATAATTTTTTAATAATCTCTTGAAAAAAGGCGTATAATAATTATAATATATAAGTATACATAATATTGTAAATAAAAAAACTAATAATTACAGAGGATATTATGAAAAAAATATTAAATAATATTGATGATGTAATAGTTGAAGAACTTCAAGGGATGCAAAAAGCATATAATAACTTAATAGAAGTTAATTATGACCCTATGTTTGTAACAAGAGCAAATAAAACTGATAAAGTAGCTCTAGTTTCAGGCGGAGGATCAGGACATGAACCTTTACATGCTGGTTTTGTAGGATATGGTATGCTTGATGCTGCTTGTCCTGGAGCAATATTTACTTCACCTACTCCAGATCAAATGGAAGAAGCAACAAAAAAATTAAACAACAAAAAAGGTGTTGTATTTTTAGTAAAAAACTATACCGGCGATGTAATGAATTTTCAAATGGCTGAAGATTTATGCAAAGCTGAAGGTATAGATGTAAGAAGCATTATAATAGATGATGATGTATCTGTAAAAAATAGTTTATATACTACAGGAAGACGCGGAGTTGGTGCTACAGTATTTTTCGAAAAGATTTGCGGTGCTTCTGCTGAAAGAGGAGACAATATAGATAAAGTTTTAGAATATGCTAACTTCTGTAAAGAAAATGCACGTTCTATGGGTATGGCTTTAACTTCATGTACTGTACCTGCAGTTGGAAAACCTACATTTGATATATCTGATGAAGAAATTGAAATGGGAATAGGAATACATGGAGAACCAGGCAGAGAAAGAATAAAAATAATAAGCTCTGCAAAAATAGCTGAAACTATGATGGAAGCAATATGTTCTGATATACCTTATAAAAGCGGCGATGATGTAATTTGTATGGTTAATGGTATGGGAGCAACTCCATTAATGGAACTTTATGTATTATACAATGATGTTGATAAAATAGCTGAGAAAAAAGGATTAAAAATTGTAAGAAATCTTGTTGGTAATTATGTTACTTCCATAGATATGGCAGGAGCTTCTATTAGTTTAATGAAAGTTAATGAGGATATAATAAAATTATGGGACTATCCTGTTCATACTGCTGCTTTAAGATGGGGTATGTAATAATTAATATTTATATATTATTATTTAGCAAAAGGAAACATTAATGTATAATAAAGAAAAAATAAAAGAATGGTTAATTAATTTATCTTTAGTGTATGATGAAAATAAGGACTATTTAACAAAATTGGATTCTGATATTGGAGATGCTGATCATGGAATAAATATGAGCAGAGGATTCGGTTTTGTAAGAGAGGCTTTAAATAAAGATGATAATGCTTCAATATCATCAATATTTAAACAAACTGCAACTACATTAATAAAAAATGTAGGAGGATCTTCAGGTCCTTTATATGGAACTTTCTTTCTTAATGCTAGTATAATTTCATCAAACAAAGAAGAATTATCATTAAACGATATTGCAGAAATATTTAATAAAGGAACTAATGCTATATGTACATTAGGAAAATCAAAAGCAGGCGAAAAAACTATGCTTGATACATTATTTCCTGCATTAAATGCTATGAAAGAAAATATTGATAATGTAGATGATTTCAAAAGTAAAGTGCTAATATCTGCAGAAGATGGTATGAAGTCTACTATAGATATGATTGCTACTAAAGGTAGAGCTAGTTATTTAGGTGAGAGAAGTGTTGGACATCAAGATCCTGGAGCTACTTCTATTTTTATGTTAATAAAAGAATTATTGAATGTTTTATAAAAATTAAAAAATTATTGATAAAGGAAATAATGTGGTTAGTTTAATATTTGTTTCACATAGTTATGATCTTGCTAAAGTTACAGCTGAATATATAAAAAAGGTTACTAATACTAATGTCCCTATATCTTTTTCCGGAGGAAGCGGAGATGATCATCAAGAACTAGGTACTGATGCTGTAGAAGTTTTTAATGCTATAGAAAGTGTCTATTCTGATGATGGTGTTATCATATTTTGCGATTTAGGAAGTGCTTTGATAAGTTCTGAATTGGCTTTATCTATGCTTGATGAAGAAAAATCAAAAAATGTAAGAATGACTTCTGCTCCATTTATAGAAGGCGGTATTAATGCTGCTATACAATCATCTTTAGGAAAAAATATAGACGAAGTAATTAATGAATCATTGGAAAGTTTATCTCCTAAAATATCCTATGTTAAAGATAAACTTGATTATACTTTCAATAATAATGATTTATTGGAAGATATAGAGTTTAAAGATTATGTGAAAGGCGAATATAAAATATTATTGGAAAATGGTTTTCATGCAAGACCAGTATTTATGTTTATCAATATAATAGCTAATTCTAAAAGCGTTGTATTTATATCAAATAAAACAAAACATAAACCTCCAGTATCTGCAGATAGTATAACTAAAGTAACTTTATTAAATATAGAATACGGTGATATAATGGAAATATATGCTAAAGGACCTGATGCGGAACAAATTTTGGAAAAATTTGAATATTTGGTTAATGGTAAATTTGAAACTAGACATAAAACACAATTAACAAAAAAAATAGAAAGTGATTTCGTTGTAGTTTCTGACGGATATGTAAGCGGAACAGCTACTTATATGTATTTTGGAATAAATGTAAAAAAAGAGTATATAAAAGATATAAAAGCTGAAAAAGAAAAATTTGAATCAGCAATAGAAAATGTTAAAAAAGATTTATTAGCACAGAAAACTATTATAGAACAAAAAAATCTTCAAAATAATGAATATTTAATATTTGAAACATATATATCAATGTTATTTGATGATTATGTATTAAAAGAAGTGTATGATCTTATAGAAAGAAAAAAATACTCTGCTGCTTATTCTTACAATAAAGTAATGAGAAATATATTCAAAAGTTTTGACTCTTTAGATGACGGATACATTAAAGAAAGAAAATATGATATAGAAGATATATTATGTCAGGTATTAAAATATTTACTAGATATAAAAATAAATATACCTACTGAAGATGATATTATTCTTATAGTTGATAATATATATGCTTCTATCGTAACAGAGATAGGACAAAACATAAAAGGTGTAATATCTATTAATGGAAGCCCTATATCACATGCAGCTATTTTGTTAAAATCATTGAATATACCTTATGTTATATTTCCATCTGCTATGCAATTAAAGGGTAAAAAAATAGTTATTGATACAAAAAATGAAGCAGGAAAAGTTATCTATTTACAAAAATAGAAAATAATTCCTATTTTACTATTAATAGTTTCTATTGTTTTAAAATAGAATCAGATATAAAAATTGGAAAAATAAATGAATAATATCAATACTATAATCATAGTTGTAATAGTTGCTGTTGTTATATTATGGCCTATTATAAAAAAAATTACTAAAAATATAAAAATAGAAAATTCTGATAGTATTCATATAGCATGCCTTTATGGGGATTTAACTAAAATTAAAAGACTTTTAGCTTCCGGTGCTAATATAAATTCAAAAGATTTTAGCAATAAAACCCCTTTAATGTATGCTGCTGAAGATGGAGCAATAGATACAATAGATTTTCTAATAAAAAGTGGTGCCAATATAAATGATACAGATGTAAGAGGCGACTCAGCTTTGATTATAGCGGTAAAGAATAACAATATTAAAGCATCTGAGCTTTTAATAGAAAGCGGTGCTGATTTAAATATAAAAAATGAAGATAATAAAGATGCATTTGAAATAGCAAAAGATTTAGGGCATAAAGAAATTATTGATTTTATAGGTAAAAAAAGAAGCGATACCATTAAACAATAGCATCACTTCTATATTCTTTCCAAAATTAATTATGATTGTCTGTTCTAGTAATATTAGTAGAGCCGCATATAGGACAATGGGATACTGAATCCTCTATTATATCATCGATTTGAGTTAAATCATCATCTTCTGATATGTTAATCTCTTGATCATCTACTGCCCAAAAATTAGAACAATCTTTGCAGTAAAAATGAATCAAATACTCTCTGTAGGTAGGATAATTTCCTTCTATTTTTCTGTATCCATCAATTATATTATGAACCATACTCCCTCCAAATTTTGTTACTAAAAATAATTTAATAATTTTTAAAAAAAAGTCAATATATTATATATCGAATAATATATTGAATTATTAATTTTTTTTAAAAAAATTTTAAAAGAAATTATACAAAAATCAATTATATAAAATTTTTATTACATATATTAAAATAATATACACAAAAATGTAAAATAATAATTTTTTTCTATAATAATTTTACATTCAATCACAAAATATGTTTTATAGTATATAAAAAGTATTAGAGGAGCGAAAGCATGGTAAAAAATATTAAATTTTTCATCTCTATAGTATCTTTAATGATATTTTCAAACATTATGTTAATGGCAGAAGATATGCCTATTCAAGCAAATCAATTGCCAAAACCAGCTCAAACTTTCATTAGTGCAAATTTTGCAAATGACCCTGTTGTATATGCTGAACAAGACAGAAATAGTTTTAAAGTTGAATTACAAAGCGGTGTTGAAATTGATTTCGATAAAAGCGGTAACTGGACAGATGTAACTTCTGAACGCTCTCCTTTACCTACAAACTTTATGCCTGCTGCTGTGGTAAAAGGTATACAAGCTAAATATCCTCAAGTACCTATATTAGAAATAAGCAAAGAATATAGCGGATATAAAGTAAAATTAGGAAATAACAGAGAAGTTTATCTTGATAATAACGGTAAAATAACTGGAGATAAATTAGACTAATACATAATTCATAAAAAAATAAAAAAAGCTGGTATTTTATATGCCAGCTTTTTTATTGCATAACAACAATTTATTTATACAATTAATATTTTATTTGCTTCTTATATAAAACATTTATAAATTATTACCATAAAATAAATAATAAAAATCTATTTATAAAGATAAAATAAATCATTTAAAAATGTTTCTGTTTTCGAAATAAGAAAAAAATATTTAAGCTGCAAATTAAAATTAAAAAATAACAGAAAAGTTTATGTTGATAACAATGGTAAAATAGTTGGAGATAAATTGGACTGATTAAAGAATCGATATAATTAGTAAAAAGGGCCTGTGATAATTTTCACAAGCCCTTTATTTTTTACTTACTTTATATTTATTTTTTACCAGGATCAAAAACAGTATCTTCATTTAACAGATGCTTATATTCTGTAAGGTAATAAGCTATAAGTTCATTAACCTGTTTTTCATATTTATTTTTTAAGGCTGGCCCCCAAATAGGGTTCCACAATATTTCATTTAAAATTCCAGTTACTACACCCTGAAGAGTATAAGGAACTTCATATTGTCCTACATGATGAAAACCTATATTATGCATATGTTCATGAAACATTAAACCTGCTGTATTAGCATAAGTTTGACTTTGCATATAAGTAAAATAGTCTCCAAATAAAACAGAACTTAAACTACCCCAATTACCAGTACTGAATCCTATCCATTCACCTATAGGTATTTCATTTTCTGGCTGAAGCCCGTAACGAAGATATCTCGATTTACCCACCGGTCCAACTCCATTACCTGCTGCAACTCCTACTCTTTTTTTATATCCAAAATCATATTTAAGTGAACGTATGCAGTTATTAATTTTTGAGGATCATATTGATCGCCATATTGTAAAGTATATCCTCCATAAGAATCTCCAACAGAAGATTTTAATGAATTTTTTGATGCCTTTACACGTTCAGCAAACTCATCAGAATTAACTGCAACTCTAATGAGTGCCATACATACCAACATATATTTTTTTCATCTACTGTAATAGCAGTATATTTGTTTACATTGCTGTCTATCTCAAAGCTATCTATACCAACCTGCCAGTAAGGATATTTTTTATCAATAGTTTCTCTGCTGAAATCATCAGGCTTTAATACCCCATTTTGGCATCCAAAAACTGATAATAGCAGTAAAACAAAAACAAATAATTTTTTCATCATAAAACTCACTTCTATAAATTATTTTATACCAGGATCAAAAACACTATCTTCAGTTAACAAATCTTTATATTCAGTATAATAATAAGCTGTAAGCTCATCTAACTGTCTAGCGTATTTATCTTTCAAATTTCCATACAATATTCTTTCTATTAGTCTCTGCACAACATCTTGAAGTCCATAAGGTACATTACTATTCTGATTAATACCGGCATGAGTAAATCCAATATTATGCATATGCTCATGAAACATTAATCCAGAAAAAGAAGCATATCCATATAAATTGTTACCAGACCATTTTATCCAGTTATCATTTTCAAATCCAACCCAATCTGCTGTAGGTATTTGATCTAATGGCTGACCTCCGCAATATCTGGCATATCTTGAAACTCCTACTGTACCCAAACCTGCTCCGCCTGTTGATAGCTTCTCATAAGTAAAATTATACTTTACTGTACGCACTACTTCTGTCAATATGTCAGGATCGTATGTTTCTCCTGCTTTAATGCTGAAATTTCCATAAGAATAATTACCTCCAGCTGTTAAAGCTCCTTTGGCTCTTACTTCTGTTGGAAATTCTTCAGAATTTAAAGCTGTTCTAATAAGAGCCATACATCTCAATATAAAACGTTTTTCTTCAACTGTTATTGTAGTATAAGATTTTAAATTATTAGCAATTTGGAAATGACCAACTCCAACCTGCCAATAAGGATATTTTTTATTTATAGATTCTTTACTATAATCATCTGGTTTCAATACATTATTATTACAGCCTAAAACGGACAACAACAATAAACTAAATATAAATATTTTTTTTAGCATGTTTTCCTCCTTATCAATTAATTATTAGGCAATATCTTCACACCAACTTGAAAACCTATATCGAAACTAGATATTGTCTGCTTTGTCATTTTAGCAATACTTTGATCATTAATAGTAGGTCTTTTTAATGACATACCAAAATCTCCGCCGATATATCCGCCTAATGCTAATTCAAATTTTTTATCTGTATAAATAGAATAATCTACTGAAAATCTAAGATAAGGTATTACTGGAACATTAAATACATCTTTCATTTGAGATACATTATAATGCTCTATATTTCTAGTGATATTATCTTTACTGTAATCTGTATAAGACGACATAACTTTAGCATAAAGAGGAATTTTTAATCCGAAATTCAATCCAAATGAAAATTTCTTCCAATTAAATTTAGGATATATACCCAAAGCCATACTTTCAAACATATACACATAGTTATTTTGATAGTTCTTATCAGCACTTTTTCTATAATAAGAAAATTCATCATGTGTATATCCCAATTCTCCGAGTACACTAACACTCATATCTTTGTTTATTTGAAATCTATACCCTATATCAAATAAAACACCAGAATCAAATCCAGCACCGGAACTTCTATCTGACTGTTTTACTGCATTTTCAAAATTCTTTTTATCTGCAGTAGTAGCTTTTTCATTAGTTAAGCTATAACTATTTAACCCTGCTCCAATTCCTAAAGGAACAAATATTCCTATTTCAATACCGCTTTTAGCAAATACAACACTTGTAGAAGCTAATAACATTATTATAAATATATTAAATAATCTTTTCATAATATTCTCTGTTTATTACTTTACCTTTAATTAATTCATAGGTCTTATTTTAGTACCTACTAGAATTCCTAAATCAATACTAGCTATATTTTCTATAGGATTATTAACTTGACTATTGCCCTTACTTTTATCATTATATTTTAACGCAAAGTCATAGTCAAAATATGCCCCTACAACAAAATCAAATTTCTTAGATGTATATACTGCATAGTCAAATGTTAATTTTAAATATGGTATGATATTAGAAGAAAAATAATTTTTATAATTCTTTGTGTCCAACATTTTTATTGTTTCTGTAGAATAGCCTAAAAGCTTATTATAGCTTGAATTGTTCAATGTACCGCTTACAAAAATTTTCATTCCGAAACCAAAACCAAATGAAAATCTTTTATAATTAATTTTAGGCAATACACCTATAACTACACTATTAAAATTATAATATCTATAATTTTGCATTTTTAAAGCTAAAGAATTAGTATTGCTGTCTTTACCTCTATAATTAAAAGTATCTCTGCTGTAACCAAACTCTCCCATAAAACTAAAACTAATATCTCTATTAAGCTCTAATCTGTAACCTGCTTGAAATAAAAAACCTGCCTCAAATCCTGCTTGGGAAGTCATTGTATTATTGCTTACATAAGTGTTATATTTATTTAGTTCATCTTTAGTAAAAGTTGAAAGAGGATCATTAAAATAATGAATTCCTACACCTATACCAACAGGAACAAAAACACCTAATTCTAATCCGCTTTTAGCAAACGAAATAGAAGTAAAAGCAAATAATATTAATAATATTTTTACCGCTTTCATCTTGATCCTTATTTTTGATTTATAAAATTCATATTAACATAATTAGATATATTATACAAGTATTACATATCAATATATGTGCAATAAAGCATCATAAATTAATTTAAAAAAAATAATAAAAAAATAAATTGTATAAAATAAAATATGTTATATAATTTCAAGTAACATATTTTAATTTCGGATAACAACATGAAAACCAATATATTAAAAAATAATATCTTTTATTTGTTCTCTTTGATATTAATAATATTACTTTATTATACTATAACACAATTACTTTTCCCTATGTTTTCAGTAAATAAAATGAATTTCAGCATTATAGATATACTCTATGCATATATATTTTCAATAATATCATACATACTTTCGAACAAGAATAAATTAACTTCGTACATATTTATAATAGTTGTTGTGTTTTCATTTTTTACGATAGAACCGCTTTGCATAACAATAGATGCTAAACCATTGTTTTTTACAGATATGCCAGACCTTTATCCATCTCTTATAGAGGTGCTTCCTTTATATATGCAAATAATAACAATAACTGCAACAGTACTTTATTTCGGACTTTTACTTGCTTATGCTTTGTACTTCATATACAGAATTTATAAAATATATAAAGTAAATGTCAAAAAAGGAATTATAATGGCTTTAGTAGTCATAGCAACAACATATATATCATTCTTCAGACCTGTAAAAATGAATTCTATATATGCTGATTATACAGAAATAGCAAACAAATACGGAATAATAAATACTATAAGCTATAGAATATCCTATGATGAATCTACTAAGATAAAAGCAAATAAACTAAATGTTGAAGAAGCTGTAAAATTATTAAGAGATAAACAAAACAAAAGAGATGTATCAAATTTAATACTTCCTTATGATACTGATAAAAAAAGAGATGTATTTATAATATTTATGGAATCTTTTTATGATTATTCGCATTTCCTTCCTTTAATAGATAAAGATCCTTTCCCAAAAGAATATAGAGAATGGGCAAGCAATTCTACTAAAGTTGGACCTAATGATACTTACGGCAGTTTATTTGCAAGAACCTCCGGACTTATAGGAAGTTCTCCATTATTTCCTAAAAAACAAAAAACTCCTATATACTCTACTTTACCATACTTAATGAAAGAAAACGGATATCATACTATAGCATTAGAAGAACATACTGTAACTTATTATCTTGATAAATTGCTTCCAAACATTGGAATGGAAGAAGTAGTTTTTAATGTAGGACTTACAAATATTAAAAATTATATAAAAACAAATAACAGCGATAAACCAATATTTTTATCAGGATTTACATATTTAGGACATGCAGGAAGTTATGTTGAAAACGATTTAGATGTATTTGAAAATAATAAAAGATTAATTGATAAAATAAGTAAAAAAGATATAAAACTTTTTGTTGAAACTATGGAAAACTCAGCTTTACAAGCTCAAGATATATTAGATACTAGAGATATAATATTAGAAAAATATCCAGATGCTATTATAATATTTAAACATGATCACTTATACCCTTATTTAAAAAATATGGTTCATAATTCAAATATAGATGATAATATAAAAACATATTTCTTTAATAGTTATACAGTTTCTCCAATGCTTATATGGAATGGTACAAATGGAGCATATAAATTTGAAGAAGATGGTTTTGCTCCGGAAAATATACCTTTATTTGTAGCTGTTAATACAAAAGCAAATTATACCAATTCTATAGTATCGCTTCTATACAAAGATAAAACAGACGGAATAATTAGATTCTATAATGGTTTTTATACTAATGATAATGGTACAATAAAGAAAATAGAGGTAAGCAAAGAAAGTGAATCGTATAAAGAAAATGATGCACAAAGAATATTAGCTGAAGATATTTTGAGAGGAAAAAAATATTTTCATGCTTCTATAAATAAATAAGTAAATAAATGATTACGCTTGAATATTATTTTCTACAGAAAGTATCATAGTAATAATACCTACTATGCTTCCAGTTATTAAAGATAATACAAAAACAGGCACTATCAAAAAACTAATATCCGGCAAACTAAATAAATATTTTGATAAAAAGGCTTGAGATAAATTACTGATAAGTGAACCTGCTAAACTTATGCCAAAAATTGAAAATGTATTTTTAAAATAACTCATTAATTTCATTATGATGATAGAAGTTATTCCTCCGCATAAACCTAAATAAAATGGAGGTGTAAATATATAAGCAAAAACAATAGCAACAGATATATTTTTTATTAAAATAAGAAGTATAAGTTCTCTAAATTTAAAAACATCTATTACCATCAAAACTATAATAAAAGAAAAACCTATTCTAAAATAAGGTACTGGTCTTGGAAACATATTTTCAACTGCCGCAATAAATGATGACAGAAAAGCAAAAAATATTATATCGTATATTCTTCTTTTACCTGTATGTGATTTTATACTATCAAAAAAATTCATAAAATTATCCCTACTGAACAATAGAATCTATTTCTATATTATCCTCAACGTTTTTCTCAAATCTTATCGATATGCCATTAGGCATACATATTATAGGTGCATTTTTTAAAACTCCTGCCTTTATACATAATTTATCCCTACAGCAAGAATCTGTAAACATGATTTGACCATTACTAATAGATATTTTGGATTCGCCTAATATACCCTGTACTATAATTTCTCTGTTTGTATTTAAATCGTATCTTAATGATTTATTATAAGAATCTATTATTACTTTACTGCTTTTATTTGAAATTAAAGTTTTAGCATAAAAAAATGAAAACAATATTATAAAGATAAATATAATTATATCCCCATATTTTAACTTTCTCATCAGTTTATTATATTACCTATTAATTTGTTGATTCATTATTTGTTATTGAATTATCATTTGTAATTACAATATTATTAGTTACCGTATTTGTTATAATATTGTTAGTTATTATATTATTGGTTATAATATCATTAGTTTCAATATCTTTAATAATACCAGCATTTTCTCTATCAATAACTTCTATATCAAAATATGAAGGTTCTATTTTCACAAGTTTTGTATGAATAGGTATATTAGCTTCAACTGATATATTTGAATACATACCAGCATTAGTTATATCTTTTAAATCGATAGATAATATAATATCATTAGCAGATACATTTGTAAGAAGTGCCTTATTAGCCTCCAAAACAACCTTATTAATAATAAATGCTTTATCAGTATTAATATTAAATTGACTGTTTAAATTATCTATATTTATAACAATATCATTAAATTCAACCCTTTCAACATCTTTATTAAAAATAACATTAACATTAACTCTTGATACATCTGCTTTAACATTTTTAGGCAAATTCAATCTTGATATAGTACTATAATCCAAATACCTATCAGTTAAATCAAGATTATAAGTCTTTATTTCGTCTATAGCTGATATAATAGTCTTAGGGCCTGATATAATTGTATTAGAAGGATTTACTATTATATTGTCAACGCTTAAACCTAAAGAAGCAACTCCAATTGTAGGAACTTCTATAGGTACAGTTTTATAAGCTAATTCATCTAATACTATAGGTATTTTATTAGGAGAAACTGATATATTCATTTTACTATAATCTATATCTCCGTCTAAATAAACCTCATAAGTATTGCTTCCTATAACCGCATTAGTAAGATCTATATAAGCATTAAATTCTGTAGGGAGCTCATAAACATTATCTTTAAAACCTTTCAATGTTACAGTGATAGTTTCAGGTACATGATTTGCAATTAATAATCTTGAAGGTATATTTTTTATTTGTACTTTAGTAATATAATCTTTTGTATACTCTTTCTGATATCTTACAAATAAAAATAATAAAAATGACATAAGTAAACAAAGCATTTTTATCCAAAATCTATTCGTTATATGACTTAACGCTTTCTTATAATCAAACTTCTTTGAATTTAGCTTTTTTTTGTCAATCATTTTTTTATCTCTAAAAGTTCTCCAAGTCTTTCATCTAATTTTTCTCTGCTTAAATTATATTCTAATATCCCATTATGAACTATGGATACACATTGAGTTTCCTCTGAAACAACAACTACAACAGCATCTGTCTGCTCTGAAACACCTAAAGCTGCTCTATGTCTTGTACCAAGTCTCCTGTTCTTTATTTTTGGTTCTATTTCAGTAAGAGGCAAATATGCACTTGCCGCTGCTATTCTGTTTTCCATTATAATAGCTGCACCATCATGTATAGGATTATTTTTAAAAAATATTGATTCTATAAGCTCTATAGATATATCAGCATTCAATTTTACAGCTCTATCTACCAAAGAATGAAGAGATATATTCCTTTGAAATACTATTAAAGCACCATAACCTTTATATGATAAGTTAAAAGTGGCACTTAATATTTTTTGAATTTGATCTTCATCATACCTGAATGATTTCTTTAAAAAGGCTCTTCCGCCTAATATTCTAAGTCCATGTTTTATTTCCGCTTGAAACAACACAACTATTGCAATAAGTCCGACTTGGAAAAATTTATCAAATATCCATGATAATGTTGAAAGTCCGAATATTTTAGCCAATATTGTAATAAAGAAAAGTATTATAAAACCAACTGCAATACTATATGCTCTTGTATTGTACATTAACATATATATTATATAGAACAATACTGCAACTAATACTATATCAAGACCATAAAAGAAATATCGCCAGTTTGAAGTTGTTATAAAATTATTAATATTATAAAACATGTTTTTTTATTCTATCATAAATACAAAGATTTGTAAATATAGCTTATAAATTAAGATTGCACAGGAGCCAGACATATTGCATTAAGTATTCCTTAGTTTTTTAAAGTATAACATAGGTGTATCATAATTTAA
>NZ_CALXRM010000049.1 GCF_944390845.1 uncultured Brachyspira sp. | reverse complement strand
TGAATTATCAATAGCATTAGCAGAGAACTTTCATCTGTTTGAAAATTGACAAAAGATATTTGTTTAGGTATATTCTAATTTTTTCTAAATAAAACAAGCAAAAAATAAAATATTATTACATTACACTTATCTTTTAAGGAAGTTTTTTATGAATTACAATGTGAACAAAAGTATCTTTTTGGGCGATTTGCCTATAGGAAAATCTTTCTTTTTTAGAATAGAAAATTCTCTTCTCATATCTAATAAAGAAGATATTATAGAAGTAGTTTCATTTTTGGACAATTTGGAAAATGATTTAAAATCATACTGTATATTCAAAGGTGAGATATTTCTTGATAAAATAAAAAATAAAGAGCTGTACAGTTATTATATTAAGAAAAAGTCAAGCACAAGTTTTCCAAAATTTGATGCTGATAAATCTGAGATATGCAGTTATCCTGCATCAAATATAGGTCTTGCTCCTAGAAACAGTATACCTGAAAATGGTTCTCCTGATTATGGTTTTGATTTAGATTATAAAGAAGATATATGGAATAGTAATATAACAAAGCTTTATGAAGATACAAAAATAAGTCAGTGGAATAGTTCTTCCGATATAGAATGGGATAAAATACCCGATTATGATAAAGATATGGAATTTGCAATAGCTCAAATTATGACTTATTTAACTGAAAATGAATTTTCTGCTTTGTATGTACCTAGTAAATTTATATCAAAAATAAGTCCGTATTTTTACGAAGTACCTTTATTTTTATCATCTCTTATGAATGATGAGGCAAGACATATAGATGCTTTTATAAGAAGAGCTAATATAAATGGTATGGGAGTTCAATATTCTTCAATAATAACTCAGAATTCTTTATATACATTATACAGAGAAAACAATTATTTAAAATCTAGTTTTCTTCTTCATATAATGGGGGAGGGAACTTTTGTAGATTTATTAAATTTTTTAGAAAAATATACTCAAGATGAAGCTACAAAAAAACTTTTAAGATTGGTTAGAATAGATGAATCAAGACATGTTGCTTATGGTATGAACCATATAAAGCAAGTATTAAAATATAATCCTAAAAAAGTTAATATTTTAAAAGAAGCCGTTTTTAAAAGAAAAGAATATTTAGATGAATTAAATGGGGAATCTACACTATTAATAGAATCTATGGCATTTCTTGCAGGTGGCGGTACATCATACACTCAATATAAAACAGGTATGGACCTCATTACAGAGCTTAAAGAAAAAATGCATATTAATAGAGTTCAAAGACTTGTTGATATAGGTATAGATGAGGATTTGGCTGTTGATATATCTAAAAGGCATACACCTAATTTCATGTGATTATCAGTATTATTTTTTTATATAAATTACAAATATTTTAAAAGGAGAATTAAAAATGAGTAAAATTTTTAATGATGCAATTGAATTTGCAAAAAAACATGCTGCACCTTATACAGAAGATGTAGACAAAAACGGAAGATTTCCTAAAGAAGCCTATGATGAACTTAGAAAACAAGGTTATATGGGATTAGTTGTTCCTAAAGAATACGGCGGAATGGGCGGCGGAGCTAAAGAACATGCAGAAGTTGTTCATGCTTTAGCAAATTATTGTGCTACTACAGCTTTATGTTATATGATGCATAATGTGGCAACTTTATCTATAGTTTTATTTGGAACAGATGAACAGAAAAAAGAATTTTTGCCAAAAATAGCAAAAGGTGAAATAGCTCTTGCTTTAGCTTATAGTGAAAGCGGAAGCGGAACACATTTTGGAAGCCCTGATATGATAGAAACTAAATCAGGAGATAAAATAATACTTAAAGGCAGAAAAAGTTTTGTAACTAGTGCTTTATTTGCTGATTATTATTTAACATTTACACAATCATGTGAAAATAAAGGAACTTTCAATAACTGGCTAGTTAGTCATAAATTGGACGGAATAGTTCATGAAGAAAACAAATGGGACGGTTTAGGTATGAGAGGAAATGCTTCTATGCCTGTTTGTTATAATGATGTAGAAGTTGATACATTCCATAGAATTGGAAAAGAAGGCGACGGCGGAAACGTAGCAAATTCTATTGTAACATATTTTATATTCGGACTTGGGGCAGTTTACAGCGGACTTACTAGAAATGCTTATAATTGCATATTAGATTATACTAAAAACAGAAAATATACTGATGGAAGATCTTTATCTGATATAGAAATGGTTAGAGTTAATTTAGCTGAAATATACACTAGAATGCAGTCAGCAGTTGATTTTACATTTGCTGCTGCTAATGCAGTTGAAAATAAAGAATCTGATGCTGGTTTAAAAGTATTCGGATGCAGAATTAATTCTATTGAGGCTGCTATTTACTGCTGTGAAAAAGCCATGAAATTAGGCGGAGGAAATGCTTATGCTAAAAGACTTCCTTTAGAAAGATATATGAGAGATGCCTTAGCTGCCCCTGTTATGGCTCCTGGTATTGATGTGTTAAAAACTTGGCTTGGCAATGCTATAGTTTCATAATAAAATTAATATATATTTTGAGGAGATAAAATGAAAACATTATTACTTGGTGCTGTTGCTTATGATCCTAAAGTTGTAGGAGTATGGGATATAATAAGAGATTATAGTAATGAATACGGATTAAAACTTGATTATGTTTTATTTTCAAATTATGAAAGACAAGTTGATTCTTTATTAAAAGGTCATATAGATATAGCTTGGAATACAAATGTAGCTTGGATTCAAACTTTATATGCTACTGATGATAAAGCCAGAGCTTTAGCTATGAGAGATACTGATACTAATTTTACAAGTAAATTTATTGTTAGAAAAGATAGTACAATTAAAAAATTAGAAGATTTAAAAGGTAAAAAATTTGGAGTTGGAAGTTTTGACTCTTCTCAGGCTGCTATACTTCCTATACAATATATAAAAGAATCAGGTTTGCAAATAAAAGAAATAGAACTTAATTCAGATGCAGATCCTAACTGTGTTAATATAGTAAGATATAATACAGATTTAGGAAAACATGGAGATACAGGCAAAAGTGAATGGCATGTGCTAGATGATATAAAAAGCGGAGCATTGGATGCAGGAAGCATAGGTTCTACTACTTGGATACGAGTACTTGAAGAAGGATTATACCCTGATGGAGAACTTATATCATTTTATACAGGTCCTGAATTCTGTCATTGTAATTTTTCAGTTATGCCTGATTTTGATAAGGATACTGGAGATGCATTTGTTAAGATGCTTACTTCTCAAAGCAAAGATGATCCTATAATCAAAAAGATGATGGCTATGGAAGGATTAAATGAATGGCTTGCAGTAGGGGAAAAAGAACTTAGAGGATATGATCATTTATATAAAGCTATGAAAGAACAAAATTATTTTTTAAATAAATAAAAAATATTATATTTGTCATAATATCAATTTAGGGTTTTATATTTTTTATATAAAGCCCTTTTTTATTGACTTATCAATTTAAAAAGAAAAAGCATAAGCTATAAATTAATATAACTTATGCTTCTATTGTTTTTATTTAATTATTATTTATTTTTTAGGTTCTTCTTTAGGAAGTATAACATTCAATATAATAGCAGTACAAGTAGCTATAACAACAGGGCTACTTCCAAATACTGTTTTAACCCAAGTAGGAAAAGTATCTAAAGCACCAGCAACTTGAACAGTACCCATACCTAAAGCAACAGCAAGACCAACTATTAAAGTATTTCTAGGGCCCATATTTTCAGTGAATACTAATTTAATACCAGTCATAGCTATAGATGCGAATACCATTATAGTAGCACCGCCTAATACACAAGAAGGTATAGTAGTAAGTAAAGCAGAGAATTTAGGGAATAAACCAGCTATTAATATTATAATAGCAGCAATTAAGAATACTATTCTGTTTATAACTTTAGTAGTAGCAACTATACCAACGTTCTGACTGTAAGTAGCAGTAGGCAAACAACCAAATACAGATGCTAATATATTAGTTATACCATAAGCAGTAATACCGCATTTTAATTCTTTATCGCTAGGCATTCTTCCCATACCGCCTGAAGTAGTAGCAGAAAAGTCTCCTATAGCTTGAACAGAGTTAACAGCAAATAAAAGAGCAATAGCTATACAAGCAGAAGGATCAAATACTATACCAAAAGGTAATAATTTAGGAGCTTGGAAAATACCAGCATTAGCAACACTTGTAAAATTAATCATACCAAAGAAAAATGCAGCTATATAACCAACTATTAATCCCATAAGTATAGAAGCTAATTTTAAGAAACCTTTAGTGAACTGATTGAATATTATAACAGCAATAAGAGTTATAAATGCAACAGCCCAATACTGCCAAGAACCAAAAGGTACAACTTGACCATTTATGCTATATAAAGTGCTTCCGCCAGCCATATATCTAACTGCAGTTGGATATAAAGAAAGACCTACAGTAAATACTACAGTACCAGCAATCAAAGGCGGGAATAATTTTCTAATTTTTTCTACAGCCAAACCAAATATAAAAGCAACTATACCGCCTATTACTTGAGCACCCAAAATAACAGCAATACCTTGAGTTCCAAGACCAGCACCTTCAGGACCTCTAGCTATAGACTGCATAGTAGATACATAAGCAAAACTAACACCAATAATCATAGGAAGTCTTGCACCTATATGATATCCTTTAGTAATAGGTATTGGAAAAATCATTATAATTGTAGATATGGCAGAAAATACTAAAGATGATTGAACTAACAATATTTGTTCAGGACTACCGCTCTTTAAACCTGCTGCAGATGATACTATAAGGGCAGGAGTTACACAACCAACAATCATAGCTACTACGTGCTGAATAGCTAATGGGAATGCCTGAGACATTTTAGGTACGCCTTCATAGCTAAACAGTAAATCATCTGATTTTTTTTCATTTGCACTCATATACTTCTCCATTAAATTAAAATGTTTTTATTTAAATTAATAAATTATTTTTTACAGATATCCTCTATAAAATACTTTATTAAATTTAAAGCACATTGTTTTCTATACAATGCAGTTGATCTGGCACTATCTCTAGGCTTCATAATAGCAGCGTATGCTTCTTGTATAGAATTAATGTTATTTTTCCAATCGTCAATATTTGAAGATGCAAATTTTTCTTCTATAGATTCATCTCTTGTAACTGTAACGCCTAATGTACAGAAACTTATTTTAAATCTGTATTTGTCATTTTCTTTAAGAGCTAAGGCACACATAGCTAATTTAGAAAGAGCATTAGCTTTTCTTGTACCTATTTTTCTATAGAAAGAATATTCATAATTTTTCTTAGGTATTATTACATGAGTAAGTATTTCATCATCTTTTATTGTCGTTTTACTCACGCCAGTAATAAAATCTTTTATTTTTATGTCTCTTTGAGAATCTTTACTTTTTAATCTTAAAACGGTATCCATAGCATATAAAGAAGGTAAGCTGTCAGCAGAAGGGGAGGCATTGCATATATTTCCTCCTATAGTAGCTATATTTCTTATTGGAGGACCTGCTATTCCAGATGCACTTTCTTTTAATACTTGAGGAGTTAAATCAGATTTTATTATCTCATCAAATGTTGTTGCAGCTCCAATGATGATATTATTTTCATCTTCTTTAATTCCTTTTAATTCATTGATAGAATTGATAAATACTACAGGTTTTTCAAATTTAGCTATTAAATTGCTTCCCCTTAAGTATTCAACCATTAAATCTGTACCGCCAGCAAAAACTATTGCATCATGCTTTGATTTTAAATCCAAAGCTTCATCTATATTTTTAGCTATAAAAGTTTCTACCATAATTTTTTGCCCTCCTTAGAAGCTATATCAGAAGCTCTTAATACAGCATTAACTATATGGTCATATCCAGTACATCTGCATAGATTTCCAGATAATCCCTTTCTAACTTCTTCCTCTGTAGGTTTACCGTTAGTATCTCTTAGTATAACCTCAGATGACATTACCATACCAGGTATACAAAAGCCGCATTGAACAGCACCTTCATCTAAAAAAGACTGTACTACAACTTTTCCTCTTTCAGTTTCTGTATATCCTTCTATAGTCATAACTTCTTTTCCTTCGCATAAAGCTATAGGAACTAAACAAGAGTTAACTACTTTTCCATCTAAAAATACTGCACAAGCACCGCATTCACCTTCTCCGCAGCCTTCTTTAGTGCCTGTAAGTTTTAATTCATCTCTTATAAAATCTATTAATCTAGTTAAAGGATTTAATTCTGTAGTAACTTTTTTTCCATTAACAGTAAAATTTATAGCCATTATAATACCTCCACTATATTTTCAGGTAAAATAGGTATGCTTGTGAAATGGTGTTTTAAAGCACTTTCCATAGCAGAAGCGTAAGCACTAGCAGCACCATCAAAAGTTATTTCACCTATACCTTTAGCACCTAATGGACCATATTGATATGGTTCACCCATTATACAAGTTTTTATTTCAGGCAAATCCAAAGAAGTAGGAATCATATAATCAGACATTTTTACTTGAAGGAATTTTCCGTCTTTATTTACTAATTTTTCTAAAGCTCCCCAACCAAGTGCCTGAGCAACTCCGCCTTTTATTTGACCTTCTACTATCTTTTCATCTATAGGATATCCGCAGTCAAATACAGCCCATACTCCTACAATTTTTACTTCTAATGTAACTTTGTCTACTTCTACTTCAACAACATTTATTCCAAGTCCGTAACTAGGATAAGCATCTCCTCTTAAAGTAGTAGTATCCCAGTCTATTAAATGAGTAGGGTGCTTGTAATCTTCTGTGATTTCTATTTCATCAGCTTCATTCCATCTTTCTTTTAATTTTTTAGAAGCTTCCTGTATTAAATATCCTACTATCATAACAGAACGTGAAGCTACAGTAGGACCAGTATTAGGAACTACATCTGTATCGTATTCTGCTATTTCAACATCTTCTAATGGGATATTCAAATTGTATGAAGCTATTTTTCTGAAAGTAGTATGTAAACCTTGACCAATTTCTGTATTTGAAGTTAGTATAGTTACTTTTTTACCCTTTTTCTTTAATTTTAATTTAGCTTTTATTATATCTCTTTCACCGCTTCCAGTAAAAGCACAACCATGCAAGAAACAAGATATTCCTATTCCTTTATACATAGAATTCTTGTATTCTTTATATTTTCTTTCATAGTCAGATTCTTTTAATGCCCAATCCAACATTTTAGGAAGTATTATATTATCATGGAATATACCGCCTGTTACTGTAGGGTCATTTTGTTTTATGAAATATTTTCTTTTTAATTCTATAGGATCAACACCTATTTTATTTGCAATATTATCCATAGTTCTTTCTATAGCAAATATTGCCTGAGGTCCGCCGAATCCTCTGAAGGCACAGCTAGGTACATTGTTTGTAGCATATAATCTTCCTAATACTCTTACATTAGGGAAATTATATACATTAGCAGCAGTATAAGTACATCTTTGCATTATAACTCTTGAGCTAGCTTCATAAGCACCAGCATCCATATCAGATACTACATCAAGAGCAATGATGTTATTGTTTTCATCAAGAGCAACTTTAGTAGTTATTTGAGCAGGCTGTCTTTTTACACTATAAGCCATATCAAACTGTCTGTCTAATATAAGTTTTACAGTTTTTTTAGCTTTATGTGTTGCAACGGCTACTACAGCAGAAACAATATCAGGATAATGTTCCTTACCGCCGAAACCTCCCCCTATAGGCGGAGCTATTATTCTTAAATTGTTATCTTCTACACCAAGAACAGGTGCAGTTGCTTTACGCACATAATATGGACATTGTGTAGATGAATAAATTGATACTTTATCATTTTCCCATACACCTACAGCACCATTAACTTCCATATATAAATGTTCTTGATATGGTGTATGATAAGTTTCTTCTATTACAGTTTTTGCTTTTTTGAATGCTTCATCTACATCACCATATCCAGCTTTGAATGATACAAATATGTTGTCATTATTAATTATAGGTCCGCCTAATAATTTTTTAGAATCTTCAATATTTAACACTACAGGCAAATCTTCGTATTCTACAGTTATTTTTTCAGCAATGTCATAAACTATATTTTTATCAGGGCCTACAACTAATAATATTGTCTCTCCAATATACCTTACAGTATCTTCAGCAAATGGAGGCCAATCAGATACTACCATGGTAGTCATATTTTTACCAGGTACATCTTTGTGATCAACAGTAAAATAACCTTCAGGTAATTCAGGAATATTAATTTTTAGTATTTTAGCTCTAGCTTTGGTAGAATAAACTATTTTTGCATATAGAACATCTTTTCCAAAGTCTATATCGTTTAAATACTTTGTTTTTCCTGTTAATTTACCTAAAGCATCTACTCTTGGAACTGAGTTTTTTAATTCTTTAATAAAAGTTTCCATATATACAATCCTTATAAACTAAATACTCAAAACACCATTTATGCATTATAATCTTCCGGCTTACTTTCTTTATCAGCAGGAAAGATAAGATTTGCTACAATAGATATAATACAAGTTGCAGAAACAGTGTCATGAAATATGAATTTTATATAACTTGGAAGACTAGCAATTGCATCTTGATGATTTGCTATTCCAAGACCCAAAGCAAAAGTAATTCCCATTACTACTATGTTGCGTTCACTAAAACCAGCTTTAGCTATCATTTTTATACCATTAATTAAAATCATAGCGAATACTGTTATTATAGAACCTCCTAACACGGAACTAGGTATAGCTGAGAATATGGCGCCTAATTTAGGGAAGAAACCGCATAACATTAAAACGAAAGCACCAGTTGCTATACAGAATTTATTAACAACTTTAGTCATAGATACTATACCTGCATTTTGACCGAAAGCAGTATTTGGAAGACAATTAAAAAATGCTGCAGTTGTAGAACCTAAAGCATCTGCCAATATAGCACCAGAAGTTTCTTTTTCTGTAGCTTCTCTGTCGAAACCTGCTATAGTTATACCAGAAGTATTTCCTATAGTTTCCAAACCGGAAGTTATATAAAGAACAGCGAAACTTAATATAGCAGAGAAAGAAAATTCTATTTTGAAATGCATTGGTAGAGGCAATTTAAACCAAGATGCTTCAGATATAGGCTGAGTATTAACCATGCCTAAACATGCAGAAACTATATATCCTATGATAAGACCTATCAATATAGCTGAATTTTTAATTATTCCTTTACCAAATTTCTGAAGTATAATAATAATGAATAAAGATAAAAAACCCATTGCTAAATTTTTAGGAGAACCATAATCAGGAGAACCGACCCCGCCAGCGAAGTAACCAACTCCTACATTGAGCAAACTTACTCCTATAGTTACAAGCGTACATCCTACAACCAAAGGCGGGAAGAATTTACGTATGTATTTATAGAAAAAACCCATTATAACTTCTGTTAAGCTTCCTACCATAGCACCGCCTAAAACCATTCCTATTCCACCCATAGAGGCAACGGTTTGAGCAGTTGGTACGAAAGCAAAAGAAGTACCCATAACTATTGGAAGGTTAGCACCGATTTGTCTATTTTTACCTAATTTTATAGGATAAAGCTGAATAAAAGTTGTAAGTCCTGATACAAACATAGCACATTGTACCATTACAACAGTATCAGCACCAGACAAACCACATACACCAGCAATAATTAATATAGGAGCTAAGTTTGACGTGAACATTGCCATTACATGCTGCATGCCCAGAGGAAGTGCAACAGCTATGCTAGGACGGCCTTCAAGTTGATAAACTAATTGTGAATTAGATTTATTCCCTTCCATTATGATCCTCCTCTTTTATTTAAATTATATTTTTACTATTATATATATTATATATATTATATATATTATATATATTATAGTAAATATAATTTTTTATTTCACTACTTTAGTACCAGTTTTTCCATTTATAGCGTCTTTAGCTTTTTCAAGTAAAGTAATCATAGCTTCTTTTCCAGTAGCTTCAACAAATTGCATACAAGCTTGTACTTTTGGAAGCATAGAACCAGGAGCAAATTGACCATCATCACAATGTTTTTTAGCTTCTTCTAAAGTCATAGAATCAAGCCATTTAACATCAGGTTTGCCAAAATTAATAGCAACTTTTTCTACAGCAGTTAAAATTATAAGCATATCAGCATTAAGCTCTTTAGCAAGTACTGAAGCAGCAAAGTCTTTATCTATAACAGCAGGCATACCTTTTAAGTGATTACCTATTCTTATTACTGGTATTCCGCCGCCGCCGCAACAAATTACTAATGCTTTTTCATTAAGCATAGCATTGATTGCAGTACTTTCAGCTATAGCAACAGGTTTAGGAGAAGCAACAACTCTTCTGTATCCTCTTCCTGCATCTTCTTTTACATTCCAGCCTAATTCTTTAGCTTTTGCTTCGCCTTCTTCTTTAGTCATAAACTGACCTATAGGTTTTGTAGGATTTTTGAAAGCTGGGTCATTTTCATCAACTACTACTTGTGTAATTAATGTAGCTATTGGCGGAACAGTAATATTTCTATTAGAGAATTCTTCCATAATAGCATTCTGTAAGTCATAACCAATATAAGCCTGACTCATAGCAACACATACTGATAAAGGTATAGGGTTTCCAGTGTTATGATTATTAGTATATTCATTCATAGCATTGTTGATGAAACCTACTTGAGGTCCATTACCATGAGCTACTATTACTTCACATCCGCTTTCTACTAAATCTACTATATTTTTAGCAGTTATTTTTACTGCTTTCATTTGCTCAGCAAGAGTATCACCTAAAGCATTACCGCCTAAAGCAATTACAATTCTTTTTTTATTTTCCATTTTTATATCCTTAGATAAAATTATATTTAATTATTATATATAATAAGTTCTTTTTTTCACAATATTAAAGATATAAAATGGTAAGCACTATTTATAAAATAGATACTTACCACTAAATTATTTTAATTTATTAGCAACCAAATACTCTTGGTTTTCCTTCTGAAGCTAATTTGCTTAATATAGCTTGAGGATCTCTGAATTTAGATAAGAAGATCATAGCAGCTATAACATAAGGTTTGTAGCTAGCTTGTTTGTAAAGAGGTACTCTATATCTGTCAAATACAGAAGCAGCAACCTCACCATCTTTACAGCTAACATCATTAATGTCAGCAGGTAAGCAGTGTAAGTATAATGCTTTACCGTCTTTAGTTTTCTTCATTTTTTCTTCAGTACAGCACCAGTCTTTGTGGTTAGCGTTTTGAGCTAATAATCTTTGTTCAAGTTCTTTTATGCCGTTAGTGTCACCTTTACCATAAAGTTCTGTTCTCTCTTGCATAGCAGCAAATGGAGCCCAAGATTTAGGATAAACAACGTCAGCATTTTCAAAAGCTTCGTCCATATCATTAGTGATAGTTAATTTAACGCCAGCAGCTTCAGCATTTTTCTTAGCAATAGCTTCAACTTCAGGCATAAGTTCATAACCTTTTGGATAAGCTAAAGCAACATCCATACCTAATCTAGTGAATAAACCAGCAGCACCTTGAGGTACAGAAAGAGGTTTACCGTAAGAAGGTGAATAAGCCCAAGTCATAGCAACTTTTTTACCTTTTAAGTTTTCTAATCCGCCTAATTCGTGGATAAAGTGTAAAGAGTCAGCCATCATTTGAGTTGGATGGTCTCTGTCACACTGTAAGTTAACTAGGGTAGGAATTTGCTCTAATATACCGTCATTGTAACCTTGTCTTACAGACTCAGAAACTTCTTTCATGTATTCGTGACCTTTACCAATGTACATGTCATCTCTGATACCAATAACATCAGCCATGAAAGATACCATGTTAGCAGTTTCTCTAACTGTTTCACCATGAGCTATTTGGCTTTTACCTTCGTCTAAGTCTTGTACTTCTAAACCTAAAAGGTTACAAGCAGAAGCAAAAGAGAAACGAGTTCTAGTAGAGTTATCTCTGAATAAAGAAATACCTAAACCAGAATCAAATACTTTAGTAGAAATATTGCTTTCTCTTAAGAATCTTAAAGCGTCTGCAACTGTCCAAACTGCTTGTAATTCATCAAAAGTTTTGTCCCAAGTTAGGAAAAAGTCATTTTTATACATTTTGCCAAATTCAAGACTATCAAGTTTTGAAATGTATTTTTGTATACCCATATTTTAAACTCCTTAAATTTTTTAGTATTTATAGTTTTTTTATAGTATTGATTATTTATTAGCACAATAAATAGTAGGTACAGCAGCATATAAAGCAGCACATACAACTAAATCTTGTTTCCAAGTAATTTCGTTAGGAGCATGAGCTTGAGCTTCAGCACCAGGTCCGAAACCTATACAAGGTATTCCGTTTCTTCCCATTATAGATACACCGTTAGTAGAGAATGTCCATTTATCAGTAAGAGGACGAGCTTTTCTAGATTTGTCTATTTCTGGAGTAGCACCTATTCTTTCAGTACCATATAAACCTTTGTAAGCTTCTTCTAAAGCTTTAGTTACAGCATGGTCTTCAGGAATTACCCAAGTAGGGAAGTAACATTCTATTGGATAAACTAAACCTTTCCAAGATGGTCTTTCATAATTGTACATAGATACTTCAGCACCATATTTTTTAACGTTAGGAAGGTTTCTGATTTCTTCTAAGCAGCTTTCCCAAGTTTCGCCAGCTGTCATTCTTCTGTCTAATGAAATAGAACAAGAGTCAGCTACAGCACATCTACTTGGAGAAGTGTAGAAAATTTGAGAAACTGTTACAGTACCTCTGCCTAAGAAGTTAGCTTCTTTGTATTGAGGATTGTATTTTTCTTCTAACATTTTTACTAAGCCTTTGATTTCTGTAGAATCTTTAGCATCGTTTTCGTTAAGGCTTCTGATATCTTGAAGTATGTCAGCCATTTTGTAAATAGCATTATCACCTCTTTCTGGAGCAGAACCGTGACAAGAAATACCTTTAACGTCTACTCTTATTTCCATTCTACCTCTTTGACCTCTGTAAATACCACCGTCAGTAGGTTCAGTAGAAATTACGAATTCAGGTTTAATTTTGCTTTCTTTACAAATGTATTCCCAGCATAAACCATCGCAGTCTTCTTCTTGTACAGTACCAACAACAACAACTTGGTATTTGTCGCTTAAAAGACCTAAATCTTTCATTATTTTAGCACCATAAACACCAGAAACTATACCTCCTTCTTGGTCAGAAGTACCTCTACCACCGATTTCGATGTCGTTTTCATAACCTTCATAAGGGTCAAATTTCCAGTTGTCTTTGTTACCTATACCAACTGTATCTATATGAGCATCGATACCTATTAAAGTTTTACCAGTACCCATATAACCTAAAACGTTACCCATAGGATCGATATCTACTTTATCAAATCCTACTTTGTTCATTTCTTCAGCTATTCTTTTGATTACGCCTTCTTCTTCACAAGATTCACTAGGAATTCTAATTAAATCTCTTAAGAATTTAGTCATATCAGCTCTATAGCCTTCTGCTTTTGCTTTTATTTGTTCAAATTGTTCTTTTGAAATAGCACTCATTTTTTATTCTCCCTAAAAAATTTATATATATATTTTTTATTATCTTTCTTTTGCTTCCCAAATGATATTTTTCCATCTTATAGGATCAGTATCACCTTCTGTGCTGAATAATAATACTTTAGAATTAGAGTCTAATTTTAATTGTTTTCTTAATTCAGCATATTCATCATTAAGCATAATAGTAGCTAATGCACCGAAAGGAGCAGCTCCAGATTCTCCAGATACTACTTGAGGATCGCCTTTTAAAGGAGCAGATAACATTCTCATACCTCTAGCAGCAACTGAATCTTCAGCAGCTATAAAACAATTAGCATGATTTTTAAGTATATCCCAAGAAGTGATATTTGGTTCACCGCAAGCAAGTCCTGCCATTATAGTGTTTAAATCACCTTCTACTATTCTTATTTTGCCATCTCCAGCAACAGCACCTTTGTATAAACAAGCAGCAGCATCAGCTTCTACTACAACCATTATAGGAGGATTATCTTTGTATTTGTTAGAGAAATATCCAACCATAGCACCAGCTAAAGAACCAACACCAGCTTGTACGAATACATGTGTAGGTCTTTCACCGAATTGTTCATCAGCTTCTAAAGCCATAGTACCATAACCTTGCATAATCCAAGCAGGTATTTCTTCATAACCTTCCCAAGCAGTATCTTGTACAACTACTCCGTTAGGTACTTTTGCAGCTTCTGCAGCAGCTTTTCTAACACATTCATCATAGTTATATTCTTCTATTGTAGCTGTAGCGCCTTCAGCTTGAATATTTTTTAATCTAGTTTCTGTTGAACCTTTAGGCATAAAAATTACTGATTTTTGTCCTAATTTATTTGCAGCCCAAGCAACACCTCTACCATGGTTACCATCTGTAGCAGAGAAGAATGTAGCTTGACCGAATTCATCTTTTAATTTTTGTGAAGTTAATACATCGTAAGGGAATTCGCTTACATCTTTACCCATTTTCTGTGCTATATATCTAGCCATAGAGTAAGAACCACCCAAAACTTTAAAAGCATTAAGACCGAATCTGTATGATTCATCTTTTACTTTTATAGTTCCTAAACCTAAATATTTTGCCATTTCTTTTAATTCAGATAATGGTGTTTGTGTATATTGAGGGAAACTTTGGTGGAAAGCTTTCGCTTTTTTTACTTCCTCAATAGACATAATTGGTAAATTTTTATCGTCTGTTTTAGGCATCTTATTTTCAGCCCATTTAAGCTCACTCATTTATATCCTCCTTTTTTGAATCTATATAATTATATAGAGTGAATTTACTTATTCCAAAATGATTAGAAACTTTATCTCCGGATTTTGTTATTAAAAATACTCCAGAATCGTTTAAGAAATTAATTGCTCTTATTTTTTCATCTTTATTCATAATGCTTGCTGGTTTTCCAATTAATTCTTCACTTCTTATTATTAATTTTTCCATAAGTTCTTGTGCACTATTTGGTATTTCTTCAAATTTTGATTTATTCTCTGTTTGTAATAGAGTTTCTAAATCGCTTTTAAATGGTATAAAATTTGTTATATCAAAATTTATAGATAGTATATATTTATACTTGCCATTAATATCTTTTATAAAAACAGTAGAAGATTTCAATATCTTACCATTTGATGTTTTAGTAAGATAAGACAAATGATCAACTATAGGTTCTCCTTTTTTTATTTTTTCTATAGTTTTTATTACAATATTTGAAGCACCTTCTCCTGCTTTTCTTCCTGTAATACCTCCATTAATTATAAAAATAATGGTATGATCTAAATCATCTTCTTTTAACTCATGAATACAAACTTCACAATTATTTCCAAATTGTCTTGCTATTCCATGTGCCACACTAACTAATGTTTCTAGTATTATATTAGAACTCATAACCGCCCTGAAAATATTGTAATATGAATTATATCTGTTTAATGATATGCCTATAGTATACTAATTTTTTTTTAGATTTTCAAGAAATAATCTAAATTTTTTTTGAAAATTCGTTGACAAATGAACTTTTTTTAATATCCTATTAAAATGTATAAAAAATATAATCTTATTAAAAATATATAATTTTAGGAGGCAGTTTATGCTATTAATAGGGGGAGGAAAATTAATCACTAGAGATGCTAGTAAACCATTTATAGAAGACGGTGCAGTTCTTTGCGATGGCAGATTAATTAAAGAAATAGGTACAACTTCAGATTTGAAGGCAAAATATAAAGATGCTGAATATATTGATGCTAAAGGCGGTATTATTATGCCTGCATTCATCAATGTTCATGAACATATTTATTCTGCTATGGCTAGAGGCTTTAGTATTAATGGTTATAATCCTAAAGGCTTTTTAGAAATATTAGATGGTATGTGGTGGACTATAGATAGAAATCTTACTTTAGAACAAACTAAACAAAGTGCTATGGCTACTTATATAGAATCAATTAAAAGCGGTGTTACTACTGTATTTGACCACCATGCTAGTTTTGGTCATATCGAAGGTTCTTTATTTGCTATAGAAGAAGCTGCTAAAACTATGGGCGTTCGTTCTTGTTTATGTTATGAGGTTTCTGACAGAGACGGAGAGGCTAAATCTAAAGCTTCAGTTAAAGAAAACCTTGATTTTATTAAACATGCTATGGCTGATAAAACTGATATGATTAAAGGTATGATGGGAATGCATGCTTCTTTCACAATTTCAGATAAAACTATGGAAGCTTGTATGAAAGATTTACCAGAAGGTATAGGCTGCCATATTCACGTTGCTGAAGGTATAGAAGATTTACATGCTTGTTTGAAAGAACATGGTAAAAGAATAGTTGACAGACTTTACGATTTCAAAGTTTTAGGACCTCAAACTATATTAGTACACTGTATATATATTAATCCTCATGAGATGGATTTGATTAAAGATACAGATACTATGACTTCTCATAACCCAGAATCAAATATGGGTAATGCTTGCGGATGTCCTCCTACAATGGAATTAATAAAAAAAGGTATATTAACAGGTTTAGGTACTGACGGATATACTCATGATATGACAGAATCATACAAAGTTGCTAATGTTCTTCATAAACATAGTCTTTGTGATCCTAATGCTGCTTGGGGTGAATTACCTACAATGTTATTTGAAAATAATGCTAAAATAGCTAATCGTTATTTTGAAACTCCTCTTGGCGTACTTAAAGAGGGAGCAGCTGCAGATGTTATAATTATGGATTATAAAAATTATACAGAATTAAGCGACAAAAATATCAATGGACATATATTATTTGGTATGAACGGCGGACATGTTAATACTACTATTTGTAATGGTGAAGTATTAATGAGAGACAGAAAACTTACAAAAATTGATGAAGAAGCTGCTTATGCTAAAATAAGAGAAGAATCTGCTAAACTTTGGAAACAGATTAATAAATAATAGATAATTATACAATTAATAATAAACTCTTTATGAATATATATTAAACAATGGGTTTGTAGGGCCCATTGTTTAATTATTAAAAGAAGAAAATTAAATTTTTTGTTCTATATTATAGAATAAATTAAATTTATAGAATTTTTGATTAATAAAAATAAATACAGTAAAATTAATTTGGAGGATTATATATGAGTGATGTAATGACACCCATTCCTTTTGGAAATATTATGAACTGGATTTTAGAAGAAAAAAAATCTGGTAAGGTGTTTGGTGTTTCTAGAGCATTTAAAGCTGACAAATCTAAATATTATGAAATTTTCGGCAGAAAATTAGAAACTCCTATAGGACCAGCTGCAGGACCTCATACTCAGTTGGCTCAAAATATAATAGCTGCTTACTATACAGGAAGCAGATTCTTTGAACTTAAAACAGTTCAGAAAATGGACGGTGAAGAATTAAGCAAATGTGTAGCAAAACCTTGTATTACAGCTAATGATGAATGTTATAACTGTGAATGGTCTACAGAACTTTATGTTCCACAGGCTTTTGATGAATATGTTAAGGCTTGGGTAGCTTTAAAAGTAATTGCTAAAGAATGGGATTTAGGAGATATGGACGGTTTTCAGTTCAATATGTCTGTTGGTTATGATTATGAAGGCATTAAAACTGAAAAAATAGATAATTTCATTGAAGGCATGAAAGATGCTTCTAATACTCCTATTTTCAAAGAATGTAAACAATGGTTAGCTGATAATATTGATAGATTTACTAATTTCAAAAAAGAAGATATTGATAAAATTAATGCTGATATTTGTAACTCTGCTACTTTATCAACACTTCATGGTTGTCCTCCTACAGAAATAGAAAAAATTGCTTCTTACTTAATCACTGAAAAAAAATTAAATACTTTTGTTAAATGTAACCCTACTTTATTAGGTTATGAATATGCTAGAAAAACTTTAAATGAAATGGGTTATGATTATATATCATTTACTGATTTCCACTTTAATGATGACTTGCAGTATATCGATGCTGTTCCAATGCTTCAAAGACTTCAGAAATTAGCTGCTGACAATTCATTATCATTTGGTGTAAAAATTACTAATACATTCCCTGTAGATGTTAAACAAAAAGAATTACCATCTGAAGAAATGTATATGTCTGGTAAATCTTTATTCCCACTTTCTATGACAGTGGCTTCAAGATTAAGCAAAGACTTTGATGGCAGTTTAAGAATATCATATTCAGGCGGATGTGATTATTTCAATATTAATGATGTTATAGATGCTGGAATTTGGCCTGTAACTATGGCTACTACTTTCTTAAAAAACGGCGGTTATCAGAGAGGAGAGCAAATAGCTAAAAATCTTCCTGCTCCTAAAGCATTTACTAAAGTAGATGTTGCTAAAGCTGAACAAATCGTTGAATGGGGAAAGAAAAGCAAACATCATGTAAAACCAATCAAGCCTCTTGCAAGCAGAAAAGTTAATAAAAAAGTACCTTTAGTTGACTGTTTTATAGCTCCTTGTATGGAAACTTGTCCTATACATCAAGACCTCACTACTTATATAAGACTTAATTATCAAGGCAAATATGATGAGGCTTTCAAAGTTATTATAGAGAAAAACGCTCTTCCATTTGCTACAGGTATATTATGTCCTCATACTTGTATGGATAAATGTACTAGACAATTCTATGAAGAACCAGTAAGCATAAGAGCTTGCAAATTAGAAGCTGCTAGAGCTGGTTATGATAAAGTTATCAATACTTTAAAACCTGCTGCTTCTATAGGTAAAAAAGCTGGTGTTATAGGTGCTGGTCCTGCTGGTCTTTCTGCTGCTTTCTTCTTGGCTCGTGCTGGAGTAGAAGTTACAGTATTTGATAAAAGAGAAAAAGCTGGCGGTGTAGTTGCTAATATTATACCTAATTTCAGAATAACTGCTGAAGAAATAGGAAACGATGTTAATTTATGTAAACAAATGGGTGTTAAATTTGAATTAGGCAAAGAAATTAAAGATATAAAAGAATTTGCTAAAAATTACGATTATACAGTTGTTTGTATAGGTGCTCATAAAAATATGCCTTTAAAACTTGAAGCAGGCGAATCTATGAATGCTCTTAAATTCTTAGAAGAATTCAATAAAACTAATGGTAATGTTGAATTAGGAGAAAATGTAGTAGTAATCGGAGGCGGTAACACTGCTATGGATGCTGCTCGTGCTGCTAAGAAAAATAAAGGCGTTAAAAATGTTAGATTAGTTTATAGAAGAACTAAGAGATATATGCCTGCATTAGAAGAAGAATTAAAAGAAGCTTTAGAAGATGGTGTTGAGTTTATGGAATTACTTGCACCTGTTAAAGTAGAAAATGGTAAACTTCTATGCAAAAAAATGGAATTATCTGACTTTGATGAAAAAGGCAGAAGAAACGTTGTTGAAACTAATGAAACAGTAGAAGTTCCTGCTAATACTGTTATAGCTTCTATAGGTGAACAGATTGAATCTGACTTCTATAAATCTAATGGTATAGATGTTGATGATAAAGGTAAGCCAAAATGTAATGCTAATAATGAATCATCTATCAAAAATGTTTATGTTGCTGGTGATGGTTTATATGGTGCTGCTACTATAGTTGAAGCTATAAGAGATGCTAAAGTTGTTGCTGAAGCTATATTAGGAAAAGCTATTGCTCCTGATTTGCCTTCTGTTTCAACTGAAGAAATAGTTTATGGTAAAAAAGGTAATTTGAAAGAAGTATCTAAAGATCCAGAAGGTACTAGATGTTTAAGCTGCGATTATATATGTGAAAGCTGTACAGAAGTTTGTCCTAACAGAGCTAATGTGGCAATTAAAGTTGAAGGCGGAGCTAAAATATCACAAATTATACACGTTGATTATATGTGTAATGAATGCGGTAACTGTGTTACTTTCTGTCCTTATGATTCAGCACCTTATAAAGATAAGTTTACATTATTTGCTACTGAAGAAGATATGAAAAATTCTAAAAATGATGGTTTCTTATTCTTAGATAAAGAAGGAAATGCTAAATTAAGAATCGACGGTAAAGAAGAATCTTATAAAGCAGGTACTTCTAAAAACTTTAATGGTGTTTATAGTATAGTTGATACTGTATTTAATAATTATAAATATTTAATATTAAAATAATTCCATCATTATTATATGGCATAACAATGAATTTTATAATTCATTGTTATGTTTGTTTTTATTATTATATATATATTCATAGGAGGAGTTTATATGGGAGAGAGCGTTAATATTGTTATTAATGGCAAGGAAATGAGCTTTGATTCTGATAGAAAGCTAATGGACGTTCTTAGAAATGACTGTAAGTGTAAGTCAGTAAAAGACGGCTGTTCAGAAGGAGCTTGCGGAACTTGTACTGTTTTAATAGACGGTAAACCTACTAAAGCATGCGTACAAACTATAGGAAGACTTCAAGGTAAAAGTGTTCAGACTATAGAAGGTTTCACACAAAGAGAAAAAGATGTTTATTCTTATGCTTTTGCTGTTTGCGGAGCCGTTCAATGCGGATTCTGTATACCTGGTATGGTTGTTTGTGCTAAAGGTTTAATTGATAAAAATAATAATCCTACAAGACTTGAAATTGTTGCTGCTATAAGAAATAATATCTGCAGATGTACAGGTTACAAAAAAATCATTGATGCTATAGAATTAGCAGCTAAAATGATTAGAGAAAATATCGATGTAAAAGAATACAAAGGTAAAGTAAAATTAGGCGATAGAAATATTGTAAGAGTTGATGCTAAAGAAAAAGCACTTGGTATTGGCGAATATTGTGATGATGTTGAAATAGATGGTATGCTTTATGGTGTTGCTGTAAGAACTAAATACCCTAGAGCTAAAATATTGAAAATAGATATAAGTGAGGCAAAAGCTTTAAAAGGAGTTGTTGATGTAATAACTGCTAAAGATTTGCCTGGTGCTAAAAAAATCGGTCATATATTCCATGACTGGGACGTATTAATTGGAGAAGGCGAAACTACAAGATTTATAGCTGACGGTTTAGCTTTAATAGTTGCTGAAGATGAAGCTACTGCTAAAAAAGCTAGAGATTTAGTAAAAATAGAATATGAAGAATTACCATTGGTAAGAAATCCTGAAGAAGCTATGAAAGAAGGTGCTCCTTTGGTTCATGAAGATAGAGAAAGCAATTTACTTACTCATGAAAGATTAGTTAAAGGAAACGCTGATGAAGTAATAGCTAAATCTAAATATAAAGTTACTAGGCATTATGAACTTCCTTGGACAGAACATGCTTTCTTAGAAGCTGAAGTTGCTGTTGCTATGCCTTTCAATGAAGATGGTATATTTGTATATTCAAGCGATCAAAGCGTTTATGATACAAAAAGAGAAGTTGCTATGGCTTTAGGTATAGATGCTGATAAAGTTGTAGTAGAAAATAAATATGTAGGCGGCGGATTCGGCGGTAAAGAGGATATGAGTGTTCAGCATTATGCTGCTATAATGGCATACAGAACAAAAAGACCAGTTAAATTCAAACTTACAAGACAAGAAAGTATTTACTGGCACCCAAAACGTCACCCTATGAGCATAGATATGACTACAGCTTGTGATGAAAACGGTATACTTACAGCTATGAAAGCTACTTTAGTAACTGATGCTGGTGCTTATGCTTCATTATCTGGTCCAGTACTTCAAAGAGCTTGTACTCATGCTGCTGGTCCTTATAATTATCAAGTTATAGATATAGACGGAAAATCAATTTATACTAATAACCCTCCTACTGGACCATTCAGAGGATTTGGTGTTCCTCAATCATGTTTTGCTACAGAAATGAATATAAACTTATTAGCTGAAATGTGCGGTTTGGATCCTTGGGAAATAAGATATAGAAATGCTATACGTCCGGGTCAGGTACTTCCTAACTATCAAATAGCTGATGAAGCTACTGGACTTGTTGAAACATTAGAAGCTGTTAAAGATGTATTCTATAATAATAAATATGTAGGTATAGCTTGTTCTTTGAAAAACTCTGGTGTAGGTGTTGGACTTCCTGATACAGGCAGAGTACGTTTAGTTGTAGAAAACGGAAAAGTACATGTATATTCTGCTGCTTCTTGTATAGGACAAGGTGTTGCTACTGTACTTTATCAAATAGTTGGAGAAACTCTTGATTTAGATGATGACAAAATAATTGTTCATAATCCTAATACTGCAACTTCTCCAGATTCTGGTACTACTTCCGGTTCAAGACAAACACTTATTACAGGTGAAGCTTGTAAGAGAGCTTGTGAAGAACTTAAAAAAGAAATTGATGCTGGAAAATTATTAAGCGATTTAGAAGGAAAAGAATTCTATGGTGAATGGCTAACTATAACAGATAAAATGGGAGTTGATAAACCTCACCCTGTTTCTCACGTTGCTTATAGTTATGCTACTCAAGTATGCGTACTTAATGAAGACGGTACTATAAATAAAGTTGTTGCTGCACATGATATAGGTAAGGCAATCAACCCTATAGCTTTGGAAGGTCAAATTGAGGGCGGTGTTGTAATGTCTTTAGGTTATGCTTTGACAGAAAAATTCCCGCTTGAAAATTGTGTTCCTAAAGTTAAATTCGGTACTTTAGGTTTATTCAGAGCTGATAAAACTCCAGATGTTGAATCTATTATTATAGAGAAACCTGGTATACCTTATGGTTATGGTGCTACAGGTATAGGAGAAATTTCAAGTATACCTACTGCTCCTGCTGTTGCTGCTGCTTATTATAGGTTAAACGGTGAGTTCCAAACAGAACTACCACTTAAAAATACTCCTTATTCAAAATAATTTATTATGAGTTTATTTAACGATGAACTTGTAATTGTAAGAGGAGCTGGTGATTTAGCTACAGGTGTTGTGTATTCCTTATATAAAGCTCATTTAAAGATCATTATATTGGAAACACAATACCCCTCTTCTATTAGAAGAAAGGTTTCATTATCTGAAGCTGTTTATAATGGTGAGAGCAAAGTTGAAGATATTGAAGCTGTTTTAGTAAAAAGCTATGAAGAAGCTCTTAATATAATTGCAAATAAAGATTATAAAAAGATTCCTATTCTTATAGATCCTAATTGTGATATACTAAAAAATATAAAACCAACATTTTTAATTGATGCTATAATTGCTAAAAAAAATCTTGGCACTAATAAATCTATGGCTAAATATACTATAGCATTAGGACCCGGTTTTACTGCTGGTAAAGACTGTGATATTGTTATAGAAACTATGCGAGGTCATAATCTCGGAAGAATGTATTTAGAAGGCGAGGCTATACCTAATACAGGAATTCCCGGTAATATAGGCGGTAAAGAAGCTGAAAGGGTAATACATGCAAGTTCTGACGGTATTATTGAAAACGTAAAAAACATAGGTGATTTTGTCAAAGAAAAAGAAGTTATAGCATACATAAACAATAATAATGAAAAAATAGAAGTACTTGCTACTTTTGATGGTCTTTTAAGAGGCATTATAAAAGATTGTTTTAAAGTTCATAAGGGTTTGAAAATAGCTGATATTGATCCTAGAAAATCTGAATATGATAATTGCTTTACTATTTCTGATAAGGCTAGAAATTTAGGCGGTTCTGTTCTTACTGCTATGATGTATTTATATAATAGATAATTAATTTTAGATTATACCTAAACAATTATATTTTATCAAAAATCAATTTATATTTTTATTTTTATATTTGGGGCTTTGCCCCAAACCCCACTTCTTTTGCGACCGAAGGAAGTACTGTAAGTATTGCCACAAAGAAGCTATATCCTCGACAAGCTCGGATACGCTTCGCGAAAGGCTATATTGGGCTTTAATTTAATAAATTATATTACATGTAAAACATTTTTAGTATGATTTAGTACTAATTTTTACACTTGCACTTTTTGGTTCTTTGACGAAGTCCGCAGAGCGTATGCGGCGGGAAAAAGAACAATAAACAAATTGACAAAGTTAAAAATTTTTGGTATATATAACTCTTATATAATTATTTATATTAAAAAATCTTCATTATAAATTATATCAATTTTATAATGAAGATTTTAATTTATTTAAATATAAAATTTACTTTCCATTTCTTGGAGCTTTTTTTAGAATATCTGCAATTTCTCTAAGTTCAAGATTCTCTGCCATATCTAAAGCAGTATCTCCATGGTTATCTTCTATATTTACATCAGCTCCTTTTTCTACTAGAAATTTAACAAATGGTTCAGCAAACCTTGATCCTGATGATGCACAAGCCCACATTAAAGAAGTGTATCCTTCATAATCTTGAGCATTAATATCTGCACCTTTTTCTAATAAAACTTCAGCTAATTTTATACGATATTCCTGAAAACTTTTATTATTAAAATTACCTTCACCCATACCAAGATATATCAAAGGAGTATATTCTCGTTTATTCTTTATGTTTACATCAGCACCTTGCTCTATTAAAAAATTGGCTATTTCAAAGTCTAGTATATCAATACTTCCTTCATCTGAAGTATCAAGAGTTTTATTTAAAGCTGTGTATCCTTCATTATCTTGGGCATTTATATCAGCATTTTTTGAAACTAAATATTTTATTACGTCTATATTTATTTCCAAACTAGGTTTACATGCTAATATTAAAGCAGTACTTCCTCCTTTCTGAGAGTTTACATCAGCACCGTTTTCAACTAATAATTTTACTGTTTCTAAATTATTTACACCATACATTAAGGCTGTATTTCCATAATCATCGAAAGCATTTATATCTGCACCTTTTTGTATTAGAAGTTCTACCACTTTTATATTATGAAGTTTGGAAGCATACATTAAAGGTGTCTTTCCATCCTCATTTGTTACATTTATATCTGCACCTTTTTGTATTAGAAGTTCTGCCACTTTTATATTATGAAGTTTGGAAGCATACATTAAAGGTGTTTCTCCATCCTCATTTGTTACATTTATATCTGCACCATTATTTATTAAAAATTCTGCAGCAGATGAATTTTCATTTTTATAATAATAATATCTATAGTCAGGATGTTCATTATCTAATGAGAGTAATAGGGGAGTTTCTACTGAGCTATGTTCAGAATGTGTTTTAGCATTTACATCAGCACCTTTTTCAACTAAAAATTTAACCATATCATAGTCATTTCTTAAAGCTGCT
>NZ_CALXRM010000048.1 GCF_944390845.1 uncultured Brachyspira sp. | reverse complement strand
CAGAACATCCGTTAGACAAGTTTTGTAATAATAAACATATTAAAAGAGTTTATAGCCCAGTCGCTAGTCCTTGGTATAATGGTGTTGTAGAAAGTACACATAATCGGGACCAAAAAGAATTTTATGATTATTGTACACAAGAATTAACTTTAGAAAAAGCTAATCAAAAATTAAAAAGATATAATAATTTTTGGAATCATAAACGAATACATTCAGCTTTAAATTATGATACACCTATGTTATACTTTAAAAAACTAAGGAATACTTAATGCAATATGTCTGGCTCCTGTGCATTTAGTTCATAATTTATAATTTCATTATATTTGATCAATATTATTATATTATTTGAATACAAACAAATTATCTTAAAGGGGTTTCTGTTTTAAAATTGAACTCTTGTATAATTTTAATATGATATTATATAATTAAAATAAAATTATAGAGTTATGTACTAAAAATGGTATTGAATTATAAAAAATTATTCCATATATTTATTTGAATTGAAGATCATTTTTTATATAAATTGAATTATTTATATATTATAGTTTTTTGCTGTATTTCATTTTAAGTAATTTATTTTTTACTACTGACTTGTATATATTTATGGAAAGTATCAAATACTGTTATAAGATGATATTATCATAATTTAAAAATAGTTTTATTTTATATAAATGTGATTAATAACAGAGATAGAAGCTAATAAATTTAATAGAAATGATATGATGTTAAAAATCGTGTTAATAAATATTGGTAAAAGGTATTCTCAAAGTTATGGATAACAATACAAAAAATCTGCAAATACAGTTATTTTGTTAATCTATATCTTCGTAATACTTTAATAGTATTTTCTGTATTTCCAATCCAAATACGTTCGTTTTCTTTTCTGCTATTATTATATGAATATAAGTGGATAGTATTATTTATATTTTTAAATGATATCAGATGTTTATCTTTATATGGATAATGTTGTATATAAAGTAAATCTATATTATTATTGTTATAATTTTTTCTTATATCATTCATCATATTTATAATTTTATTTGTATCTAGTAAAATTTCATGTGCTTTTTCATCTCTTGCACCTGTATAAACCATCAATATTTTGGAGTTATATAAATAATCTAGAGTTCTATTTATTCTTCTTTCATACTTTTCTTTAACTAATAGATATTCATCATTATTAATTTTATCACTTTTGAATTCATGTGGGAAACTTAAACCTGTATATTTATTTCTATAAATAAATGATATTCCTTTTATATGAGAAAAAAATAAATCTTCAAATTCCATAAATCTATTAAATTTATTATTAACTATCTCTAATCTTTTATATATATTTCCGCCATAAACCCAATCTAATGGAGATGAAGATTTTCTTAATTTAAGTCTAGAATCTCTTAGTATCTCAGCTGGAAAACAATTATCACCTATACTAAATATAAAATCATATTCATAAACTTTATCATCTAATAATTTGTTAATATTATTTGGAGCATTAATACTGTTATTTAAAGTATTAACTTTATTATTTAATCCATTAATATTGTTACTTAAAGTATTAATTTTATTATCTATACTATCGATTTTATTATTCAATTCATTAAAGTTAGCATCTGTACTATTGATTTTATTATTCAATTCATTAATGTTCTTATTTAAGGTATTAATTTTACTATCTATATTAATTATTAAAAATAATAAATTTCTTACTAAATTTCTAATATTTTTAAAAGGTATCCACCATACAACTTTATTAATTAAATTTTTATCCATAAATTATTCTCCAAAAAATAAAATATTGTAAATAATTTATTTTTAGGAAGAATTGAATATTTTATAAAATATTAAGTGTTGAGTGTTGAGTGTTGAGTGTTGAGTGTTGAGTGTTGAGTGTTGAGTGTTGAGTGTTGAGTGTTGAGTGTTTTCCATATGCTATATAGTAACATAAAAAATAAAATAAATCAATATTATAATGTATAAATATTTTAACTAATTATGTTATACAAAAATTAAGTATTGAATTCAAAACAATTTATATTATAATGAGATTATTATAAAGTTCAAGAGGTTAATATGTTAGAGGATTATAAATTTAAAGTAGATGAGTTATTAGAAAAAGGACAAGCTAAATTAGTGGAAGTTACAAAATCAGATGACGGAAAAACACAGGAAAAAAGAGAAATAAATTTAAATGAGCTTAACGGAAAAGAATATAAAATTGTAAAATTAATGCTTGAAGATTTAATAATCAGATACGGTAAATCAAAAGATCAATAATTATATCTATTATTTTAGTACTTGATAATTTTATATAAAAATATGTTTTATATGTATTGTATTTTTATATCTTTTATGAAGTTTCTAAAAAAATCTGATATAAAAAATATTTTGTTAATAAAATTAAAATATATTTAGATAATTAACACTGACTAGATTCAAATTAATACCCATAAATTAAATCTTTTATTAAGGAAAAACTATGAACATCGAAGAAGCTAAACAAAAAATTGAACAATTAACAAAAACTATTAATTACCATAATAAACTTTATTATACAGATGATAACCCTGAAATAGAAGATTATGAATATGATAAACTTTTCAGGGAATTAGAAAATCTTGAAAGAGAGTTCCCAGAATTAAAAAAAGATGACAGCCCTACTAATAAAGTGGGAGGCACTATATTAGAAAAGTTCGAGAAATTTGAGCACCCTATTGCTATGTACTCGCTTTCTAATGTTATGAATGAAGAAGAATTCTTGGAATTTGATAATAGAATGCAAAAGGAACTTAATCAAAGTAAGATTAAATATACTGTTGAAAATAAATTTGACGGTCTTGCTTTAGAGCTTATTTATGAAAAAGGAAAACTCACAGTTGCAAGCACAAGAGGTGACGGACAGGTTGGTGAAAATGTTACTAATAATGTTAAGATGATGAATAATGTTCCTAAAAGCATAAAAGAGAAAAACAGATTAATTGTAAGAGGCGAGGCATTAATAACAAAAAAAGATTTTGAGGCATTAAATAAAGAAAGAGAAGAACTTGAAGAAATACCTTTTGCTAATGCTAGAAATGCAGCTTCCGGAGGATTAAGACAATTAGACAGTGCTGAAAGTAAAAAGAGAAGATTAAAATTCTTTGCTTATCAGATTGCCAATTATAAAGATTTTGATTTAACTAATGAATATAAATCAATGGAGTTTTTATCAGAATTAGGATTCACAGTTGAAGGCGTTCACCCAAATATCGATGCTAAAAAAGTATTAGAAACTTATTATGATATACAAGAAAAAAGAAGCAAAATGGATTATGAGATTGACGGACTCGTAATAAAAGTTGATGATGTTAAGCATCAGGAGAAATTAGGATTCTTGTCACGTGCTCCAAGATTTGCAGTGGCATTCAAATTCAAGCCTGAAGAAAAAGAAACAGTATTAAAAAATATTGAGGTTCAAGTCGGACGTACTGGGGCATTAACACCAGTTGCTAAATTGGAACCTGTTCAAGTTGGAGGGGTTACAGTTTCAAATGTTACACTTCATAACCCTAACGAGATAAAATCAAAAGACATAAGAATCGGCGATACTATTGTAGTTATACGTTCCGGAGATGTTATACCAAAGATTACAAGAGTAGTATTAGAAAAACGTCCTGCAGATAGTAAGCCTTTCGAGTTCCCTAAAAAATGTCCTGTTTGCGGAGGCGATACTGCTGTAACTGACGGCGATGTAATTGTAAGATGTATTAATGAAGAATGCCCAAGCAAGATAACTAGATATATAGAATATTTTGTTTCAAAACCTGCTATGAATATGGAGAGAATAGGAAAGGAGTGGATTGCAGTATTTACAAAAAGCGGACTTGTTAAAACTCCAGCTGATCTTTACAAGATAACAAGAGATGATTTATTTAAGTTTGAAAGAATGGGCGAAAAATTAGCAGGATACATGCTTGAATCTATTGAGAACAGTAAAAACACTACTTTAAAAAGATTTATATATGCATTAGGTATTCGTCAGGTTGGTGAAACTACTGCTGACTTACTAGCTAAATATTTCACATCAATAGAGAATTTTAAAAAGGCTACTATTGATGATTTACAAAATATTGAAGGAATAGGCGAGATCAGTGCTAAAAGTATTTATGATTTCCTTCATAATGAAAAGACATTAAAACTAATAGATGACTTACTTGCTGCAGGAGTTAATCCGGTATTTGAAAAAGTTGTAACAGTGGAATCACCTCTTACTGGAAAGAATGTTGTAATAACAGGTTCAATAGAAGGCTTTACAAGGAGTTCAGCAAAAGAATCTGCTGAGAGATTAGGAGCAACTGTTCAGTCTGCAGTATCAAAAAACACAAATATCTTGATTGTAGGTGAGAAAGCAGGAAGCAAACTTAAAAAAGCTCAGGATTTAGGAGTAGAGATAATGGAAGCTGATGAGTTCATAAAGCTTGCTAATGGATAATAATAATTTTAAAATATTATAAAGTTAAACATAAAAAATAAAGACTGCAAATAAAAATGTTTGCGGTCTTTTTTATATAATTCCTTTTTGTTTTTATTTAATTTGCCCACCCTTTATTCTTTATAATACATTTGTAAATCTTTTGTTCTAATTTTCTTTATAGCTAAAGTAAAAAAAGCATGCCCACCCAAGTTTTATTTAAATTTAAAATTTATTTAACGCACGTTTAATATGCTTATATTTATAGTAAAAAATAAAATTATTAGTTTATATATATTTATAGTTATTTTTTTCGTGCGGTATAAAAATTAAAAAGTTATAACTATTCTCCAAAAATAGCATTAACTAAATTCATTTTATCATCATTTTCTTCATTTATTATTTCTTCAATGCCAAAGAATATTAAACTAGACAAAGCATCTGGAAAATCTAAGTAGCTGAAAACATCTCCTTTAATACTGCTTCCGTCAAGTGAATCATCGAAATTTAGTAATTGCCTTAAAGCTATATAACCGCGTCCGTTATTAGTTTGAAGCCATTTATCTGTATCTGATCCGTCTGGGACTTTTTGCCAGCTTAAAGGAAAATATACTTTATCGTATATTAAATAGCTTGCATTTACTATTCTCTCTGCCTTATTCTTATGCACATAAAATGGAGTAACTTCAAAATGTTTTTCTAATCTTTTTACCAATTCTTTTTGAGCAAAATTTGATTCGCATAATATTTTTTTTATATTTCTTATGCTTAAAAAATTTATTATGCTTTCATCAGTGGTTGAGTTAGTATCATTACGCATAAGACCTGAATCTATTAAATAAATGCTGTCCCCAATTTGTGTATATATTATTGCTGATGTAAAACAATTATATTCTCCGAATGCAGGATCCACTATTGCTTTATGTTCTGAAGAATTAATTTTATTTATATTTTCTTTTAAATTATCATCATAGAATTTTAATTTTGAATATATGAAAATTTTGCCTTGTTTATTTTTTATTTTTCCAAGCCAAATATGATCATACATTTTTGGCATAAGTTTTAAAGTAGAAAGTCTTGATTTATTTAATATGTCGCTGAAATAATAATTTCCATCATAATTTATAAATGTAATTAATATATTATTATCTTCATATTCATGATATGGATACTCTTTATTATTTTTATCGGTGTAGAATTTTTTTATTAATTGAAATTGCGATACAGTTTTATATATAAAGTCTGTTTCAAATCTTGGATTGAATGCTATCCATATTTCACTTTTATTTGCTCTTATAGAAGGTTCCAATATTTCGTAGCTTCTTTGTGTGAGAGTTTGAGCTTCTTCTATAAAGCATATTCTTACATTATAAATGGATTTAATTTCTTCAATAGAACATTCTCTAATACCTAAAAATATAAATTTACAATTTGTAATTTTATTAATGATTTCATTTCTTTTTATATTAAAAAACTTTTCTAATTTTAATTCTTTTATAATGCTTATTAAAAGAGGGTAGGTTGAATAGCTAATTGATTTTTGTATTTCCCTTGAGCATAGTATTACACCGTTACTTTCAAAACTTTTAGCTATTAATATTCTTGCTATGGATTCACTTTTTCCGCCTCCTCGTCCTCCGAATGATATTTTTAATCTCTTTTCAGTATTTGCCCATTTCTCAAAAGGCTTCAAAATATTAAACTTGATATTCATAATTTTTCTCATAATTTAATTGATATTAAAAAATAATATCTTCATATAAAAAGCAAAAATTATAAGTAATTATAAGTGAAGTTTATTTTTGAATTAATTTCACGCACGCTAAACTAAATAAAAAATATAAATAAGTTAATAATACAATTTTAATTATAAAGAATGATTTTTTATTGTTGCTAGCGATAAACTTATTATTATATATAAAAAATCTCGCTTCAAAATATAAATATATAGTAAAAATAAAAAATTAAATTTGTACTATTATATAGTCTATTTACCGTGCGTTATATAAATAAAAAAGTATGTATTTTTTTAAAAAAAGTTACAAAAATTAATACCATCTTTCGGAAGACATAGAAAATTATTTTTTTAATTCTGTTATAATGCAGAATTGCAGTATCTATTGCAAGGAAATATTTTATGAAAAAAGAAAGCATAAATATATCAGACAGAAAGTATAATATAAAATATTATACTTCTTCAGATGAAAAAGCAAAATATCCATATATACTTCCTTCATTAAAAACATTGATATCAAAAGGTAAAGAATGCTATATAGTTTCTAAAATATCAGGTGATAAACCATATAGCGTAGAAATAGCCGACATTTCAGAAAGTGAAGGAATATTCAGATATGACTTTTGTGATTTTGATGTATACAAAGAAGATATAAAAGGCATAATGACAAATTATAAAGATGCAATATTGTTTTTTGAAATAGGAGTATTTGCAGATATATACAGTTATTTAAGAAGCCATTTACAGCTTGATATAATAAAATGTTTTTCAGATGACGGCGGTATAGATATTTCTAGTGTTAAAGATAATATTTTTGATAAGCTTCCTATTAAGAAAGATAAACTCATAAAAAGAATGCAGAACTATTATGATGATAATAAAAACTGCATTCTTCCTTCCTATAAAGTTCAGTATAGTATTATTGAAGAAGATAAAAAGCCTGTTAATAAAGTGCTTTATTCTATATATCATCTTCCAGTGCTTGAAAAAATATCTGAGCTTGAAAATATGAAGTTAAATTTAAAAGATATAGCGGATATTTTCTTCAGCGATGATAATAAAGAAAATATTAATAAGTATTTAGTAGATAAAATCATTTTAAATAAAATTAAGTCAATAGAAGAATCTATTAAGCATTTGAATTATGCTGAACTTACAAGCAGAATAGATGGTTTAAAATATATTGAAGAAATTTCTTTGTCTAAAATAATAGAACATATATTCTGTTTATATTATGTTTTTCAGCATGATAATATATTAAAACATACTTATATATCTTCTATTAAAACAGATCTAGATCCTTCATTAGTAATGGAAGAATCTTTATCAGAATATTTTTCTAATGATGCTATATATTTTGATAAGATGTTTTATCATTTCGTACAAAGAATAAAATATTTATATCTTAAAATGGATATAAAGTTTGACTTTTTGTTTATAGGTTTAGAAGAATACAGAGAGTACCAATATAATGAAGTAGTAAAATTATGTATAGATAAGTACAATGAAATGAAGAATGAGTTAAAAGACTTATTTTCTGAACTATATTCAGATGATAATTCTAAAATGTACGGAATGCATAATTTGAGTCATGAAAATTATTTTGAAAATGAAAATAAATTCAAATCTATTTTAAATTACGGACAGCATTATGTTAGTTTAATTATAAGGGCTGATTTTCTAGAGTTCTTATGTTCATTCATAAGATTTAGAATTGATTATGATATAGTTGAGAGCGGAGAAGAAGTTATATTTTCTAATGTAGAAACTAAAAATTATAGTAATAAGAAAATTTATAATATAGCTTCTATTATAGATGATATAAATGCATCTTTCTATATATCAGAAACTTTATACTTTTTTAATCTTTACAGTATAAAATCTTACAAAGATATACTTAATTCTTTGCATTCTTGTTTAGTGAAATTATCTTGTTTGAATTATGAATTATTAAAAGAGTATGTAAAGAGTAATGATATTGAATTTACAAATTATATTGATGAATTTACTCTAATGCTAAAAATTGCTGAAAAACATAAATGCATTGATGATGTTTCAGTAAACTCTAATAAAGAAGTAATTAACTTTTTGAAAACTCTTGAAGAATTGAAAGATGTAAAAAGGTATGAGTATATATTTATAAATAATTCTTTCTTTATTTATAATCAGGAAATTCTTTATAATGAAAAAGATGAAAAAAGACTTGAAGAAAAAATAAAAAAATTTGAAGAAGAAGAAAAAACATTTCAAGAGGAAGAAAAAAGTGAGAGAAAAATATTTTTTGACGCCAATTATAAAACTATATATAAAGCGGTTATGTATGACATCAAATTAAAAGAATTAGAGTATGAGTGTTTTGAATATGATGAAAAATATTTAGAGGAACATTTTATAAATGCTCTTGACTATATGTATAGAGTATCATACTACAAAGAATATTTGATAATTAATAATGCTGATTTAAGTGATCTATCTAAAAAAACAAAAATATTTTTAGATAAAAATAAAAAACTAAAAACAGCTTTTATGGATTTATCAAAAGATATAAAAAATGTATAGAAAATAATTGAATTGATAATTAAATGAAGAATAAAAACTTCATTTGTTATAAAAAAAATTAGGAGAATAAAAAATGAAAAAAGCCATTATTAAAATTTCTATTTGTTTAATTGCGGTATTATTTGCTGTAAGCTGCGGAAATAATGCAAACTCATCTACAAACCCAACAATCAATGATACTCCAAAAAATCTTAGTGTTACTTATACATTTTTAAACTATGGAGATAACAGAATAGATATTAATACAGCAGCTAATAACAATCAAGTAAAAAAAGAAGCTAGCTTAAAAATAACTGTTTCGCCGACAGTATCAGTTGATGCAAAAATTACTAAAGTTACATCTGCTGGTACAGCCTTAGAAGCTGCAGATTTTCAATTGTCAAAAACTTCATCAATTACAACAGGTGATGAAATAAAAATAACTCTATTAAGTACCGGAATAGATAAATTAAAAAATGCTGCTAAAAAAACACAGATTAATTATACTTTAAGTATTGAGTTTACAACAACTTCAGATGAAGTAGAAAATAAAACTTATACTAGAGATGTTTCAATTTCTGTTATGCCTTTACAGGAAATAACAAAAACAGAAATAGAGAGTATGATAAAAAGTGTAGGAAGTTTTTATGCCCTTGGCAATAGCGGAGCCTCATTTAATACTAGCGGTTTTGAATTAAAGGCTTTAGGATATGATATAAGTGCAACTTCAGATTCATCTGCTATTACTTATTCAGCTAATAATGCAGCTGCTTCTTTATCTTTAAAAATAGATTCATTGGCACTATATAATTTAGGTTTAAATAGCCCAGACTATTCTTCTACTACTTATTCAGGAAAAACAGCTAGTTTAGTATTTAAATTTCCTCTTGTATATGGGTATTGTTTTGCTAATGATATAGAAACTATAATGACTTCAGGATTAAAAATTAATTTAACATTATCAGCAAGTAGCTGGAAAGATTAATTTAAATTTTTTAAGGAGAATAAAAAATGAAAAAAAGAATTTTATCAATTATTTCATTATTAATTTTAATAAGTCTATTTGCAGTAAGCTGCAGTGATAAGAAAGGCACAGACCCTACAACTACACCAAATAAAGGAATACAAACTTATCAGGGAAATTGGAAAGTTGATGGTCAAGATGTAAACCAAACACCTATAAATGGAACTATTACTATAGCTTCAGACGGCACTATAACAGTAAATATACAAGGACTTATTGATCCAAGTATGCCTATCACTAAAGATAAAATAACAGATAAAGGCAATGAAACTTATGAAATTACTATAATGGAACAAGATGGAGTTAAACAAGTTTTTGAATGTACATTTACTTCTGATAAATCTGCTGAATGGAAAATTAAACAATATGGAACAGGAGTACCTGCTGATGGAATAGTTGCTGGACAGGGAACTTTAACTAAATAATTGTCTTTTAATTAAAGATTAATCATAAAACCTCATGCTTTTACAAGTATGAGGTTTTTTATAGTGCTTATATATTATTTTAATTTCTTAATTATTTCTTTTGCAAAATATGGTAAATCATCAGGACATCTTGAAGTGATAATATTTCCGCATACCACAACTTTTTCATCTTTATAATTAGCTTTGGCATTCATTAAATCATCTCTTATGCCTATATAACAAGTAGCGTCTTTTCCTTCCAAAACTTTTGCTGATATTAAAGTTTGCTGTCCATGGCAAATGGCTCCTATAGTAAGGTTATTGTCAACAAAGTATTTAATTATTTTCTTTACGTTTTCATTTCCTCTTATAGCTTCAGGTGCTCTTCCGCCGGGTATTATTAATGCTTTATAATTTGATGGGTCTACTTCTGAGAAATCTAATTTTGCTTCAACTTTGAAAAAATATTCTCCTTTAATCTCGCCTTTGTTTAAAGCTGCTATATCAACTTCTATGCCTTCCTCTACAAGTCTGAAGTATGGATAAAATAATTCTGAATCTTCAAAAAAATTATCAGTAATAATTAATGCTTTCATTTTATATTCCTTTTAAATTATAATTTTAAGTATAATACAATAATACAACATTTTTTCAATAATGATTTTTTAATGATAATTTATCAAAATAATTTTGTATTTTAATAAAAAAATTTTAACAATAAATAAATTTTTTTGTTATTATATTAGGTATAATTAAACATTTTCCAATAAAAATTAAGTTACTTGGCTTTAGTTATATTTGTATAATTAAAGCCTTTTTAATGTAAATTGATTATTAAATGATCTTGTTATTTCTAAGTAATAAATTGGTTTAGGAAGGTATGACAACTAAAGTTATCATCTTTTATTGCTTTAATTATCAAATCCTACTCTAATATTAATTTTACTATCTTCTTCTTGAAGTTTTCTTTTTAATTCTGCTTTCTCTAATTTTTTATTATTTCTATTTTTTAGAATTTCAAAAAATACTATAATAGCTCTTTCACTTGGGGCATTGTATTTATAAATTATTTTTTTTGTGTTGGATTCTTTACCTTCTTTATCAGTTTTTATTTCTTTTACAAGTTCCTTGCTGTAATAACCTAATGCTTTTTTAATCAATGCATTTTCTATTCTTATTTTAGTATCTAAAAAATATTCATCTCTTGCTTTTCTTATTTTTTTAACTAAACTCTTTTTATATTTCTTACTTGATTTATTAATATAGCCTTTTAAATCGTCATAATTTATATTTAGTTTTTTACTTATTTCTTCAAATGTTAGATTCTCTTTTTTTATAAGCTCATATATTTGATTTTCTGTTTTGATATTATATTTATTCATAATACACCTTTATTTTTATAATAAAATTTGTCATATAAAATAATCAAAAAATATAAGACAATATAAGTAATTTTTTATTATGATGTATTTTTATATGTATATAAAATGTATAGATGTATTTATTAATTGATTAAAATTACTTTGAAATATATATTGATGATAATATAAAAAATATTGCTATCCTACAAAGGGTAGCAAATGACAATTTTTATTCACATGTTAATATATGCTTATAAATTACAGGGGGGAATATATGTGTATATTTACATTGTTAATTATTATAAGCTTAACTCCAATATAGAAATCTATTATAAGTCAGCATAGTAAATAATAAATATTCAATTAATTTTAATTTGAAAACACATATAAAAATATAGGGGGAAAACTATGTCTAAAATAAAAAATTATCATTATGAAAGAAATAAAAACTATGATGACAGCAGTATAATATATAAAAAATTTTTTAGAGACGGATATTATGTTATAGATTTGCATTATCTTAAAAAAGAAAAAGCTATTAAGGCTTTGGAAGATACTATATTTAATGATTATTTTTTAAAAAAGATTTCATGCCCATTAGAAATAGTTTATGGTAGAGGAAATAATAGTATTGATGGTTATTGCAGATTAAAAAATTATATAATAGAAAAATTGGAAGATTTGAAAAGAGAAAAATTTATAAAGCTTTGGGAGTTTAAAAGATACACAAAATACGGTGCCATTATAGCATATATAAATAATTAATTTTGGAGGTTAAGAAATGTCTAAAAGAAATGAAAAGAATGAAACTATTAATAATAAAAGAGATGTTAATACAAAAGATATTGTTTTTTATATAGCAAACAAAAAATATTTACTTCCATTTAGAAACAATATTAATAAAAATAAATTTATACAGATAGGGGATTTTTATAAAGAATTAATTTCTAAAAAAATATATAATATAGATTTAAAATTACTAAGAAAATGGGATGAAAAAGAAATACTGCCGGCATATAGATTTGCTAAAGGTGCTGTTAGGGTGGATACAAGATATTATATAAAAGAACATATTTTAATAGTAAAAGAAATATTGAGATTAAAGGAGATGGGACTTAATATAGATGATATAGAAAAAGTTATATTTTTTAATTGTAATATTAATATGATTCTGCTAAATAAAAATATTAAAAATAAAGAATCTTTCAATAAAATGAAAAATACTATTAATAATATAGATAATATGGAAGCTAAATTAATAATACCTTCTATCAAATCAGTTGATAAAAAAATTGTTAAAAATATTTTAAATAATAATTTATTATATACTGAAGTTTTAAAAAAAGAGGATGTTTCATTAATAACTTTTATTTCTATATTAAATAAGGCTTGTATTAATTATAAAAATAAAAAATTTGATAAGATAAATTTTAAATATGATATGATTAATACAATAGAAAAGATCAGAAAACATTAATAAAAATTCATATAAAGGCTAATAAAATGACAGATATAAATAGTATTGAAAAAGAATTTATAATACCAATTATAAAAAAATTAAAAGAAGAATTTTTTGAAAATAACAGCGAAGATATAGATGAAGATTATATAAAAAAATTAATATTTAATTATAAAAATGCTGATTTGGATAAAGAGGATATTCCTGTATTATCTTTTATATTGATGATGCTTGCTTCTTTCTCTTCTTATGAAGATGATTATTTTGATAAGAAAAAGTTTCATGAGTTTATGGAAGATATAATGAGTAAATTTAATTAAAAAATTAGGGCAGATATAATATTAATATTTGCCCTTTATAATTTTTTTTATATAATAATTATATATGAAATATAAAATTGATTTAATTAATAATGATACCTGTTATATAATTGAAAATACTCATAAATTTCTTATAACTTCAAAATATTTATTTGATGATAATTATATACTGCCTTCATTAAAAACATTATTAAAAAAAATAGATGATAAAAAAAATATAATAATATATATCATTTCAAAAAATTCAGGAACTATTACGCAAAGAAAAAAAGGAAATTATAAATATATACAAATAAAGTTTTCAGGATATAAATATGAAGAAGTAGGAGAATATTTATATGAGAATGATATATTAAATTTTCTTACAAATGATAAATTATGCTTTTTTGAAATAGGAGCTTTTTTAGATTTATTTAATTTAATAAAAACATATAATAAAGATACAACATATTCTTTGATAAACAGTATTTTGAAATGCAAGGAAAAATCATATTTTACTAAACTAGATGAAAAATATATAAATGATATTTATGATAAAATAAATAAGGATTATATTGATAATAAAACAGAAGAGCCTTTAATAAAAAAAAGAGAAATGGAAAGGCTTAAAAAAATACTTCAGGAATATTATGACAGCACTAAATCTTCAATACTTCCTTCATACAGATTAGAAAAAAATAAAGATGATAAAAATTACAGATATTATACTTTAGAATCTTTGGTTGTTCTTGATGAGATACTTACTATATATAAAAGAATCAAAGAGGATAAATTTTATTTTATAAGAAATATAAGCTATTTAGATGATACTAATGATATTAAAGAAGAATTATTTAATAAAGATAAAGTTTTAATAAATCTTAAAGAAAAAGGATTAATAAAAAATCATTTATATATAAAAGATACCTTAGAAATATTTGAAGGTAATGATAAAAAGTTAAAAGAGAGAGCAGAGAGAGTAAAAAAAGAAAAACTAGATATTTTTTTAGATATAGATACTGCTTCTAAGATGGATAGAGATGAACTTAAAGAATATATAGAAGATTATATATTTATCTTATTTAATAATATTAATAAAATGCTTGAAGAGTATAAATGCAATGATAATAATATAAATCTAATAAAAAAGATTATAAATTATGATTTACATTTTTTTTATTTTAAATTTATTCTTGATTATTTATTTTTATCTGAAGATTTTTTTCAAAATGGAAATATAGAGTATTATAATAATTTACATGATTTATACAGCTATAAATATTTTTATTTGAAAAAGAATAATATAATTTTATTTGAAAATATATATATTAAATGCATTGAGAATAATATTTATTATTATAATAATAAATATTATCCATATAGATGTTATTTAACTAATGAAACTGAATCTTTATTTAAAAAAGATATAGATACTGAAATGAAATTAAAATTGGAATCTATATTAAAAAAGAATGTTATCAATATAGCAGATGATTTTGAATATTTATATTCTTATTATGATTTTTTAGTTTTTCATTTATATTATAAAATAATAATTTACAATGGTTCAATGTCTCGTATAAAGAGAGGAGCCATAAAGGCAATTTATAAAGAGCTTATAAAACTTCCAGATAATATGATTATGCCGGATACATTATTATCTGAATTAAGAGAAAATTTTGAAAAAATATTATTAATAATAGATATAATATATTTCTCAAATATAAAAAATGATAATATAAAAAAATTAAGATCTAATATTTTAGAGCTTGATAAAAAAATAGATTATATTAATAATATTATTAACGATTATGAAATAGATGATATAGTTGATTATTTAGAAAAAGATGAATATGCTAATGAAAATAATATTATAGACAAAATACCCTCATATAATGTTGATATGTTTGAGCATAGAAAATATTATGAAGAAAATATATCAGATATGATGAAGATATATAGTTCATATAGTGAGGATTCCAGCAGACCTGAAAATATATTCGCATTATTCTTTAATTATTCTTTATACTTATCAGATGATAATAATTTAATTTATAAGAATATAGAAAAAATATTAAATGATATAAAAAAAGTAAATGAATTATATCATTCTCATTATACAAGAAATTATTATACATTTGATATTGATTATTTACAAAAATTATGTTCTTCAAATTCAAATTGGCAGTATTATGATGATCCTTCTATTAGATTGAAATATAATAATAGATATATAATCTCTTAAAAGATTTTTATTCTATATTCCACCCATATATATACTAAGTTATATATTTAGTTTTTATTTTTGATTTATTCCAAAATAATTAAAAAATTATATTATAAAAATAAATTAATTGATATTGGAAAAATTATTATGCTTTCAGAATATTATATAAAAAATAAGAAATATAAATTAGAAAGTAAGAGAAATAAAAATAAAAGTGAATTAATTGCTATAGGTGATTTTTTGAAAATTTTGAAATGTGAAAAGATAGAAAATGTAACATTAAAAAATTTAAGAGAATGGGATAATAAAAAATTACTTGAGGCATTTAGAGTAGCACATGGTCCTATAAGAGAAAAGGTAAGATATTATACTAAAGAGCATATCAATATTGTAGTAGAAATACTTAGATTAAAATCATTGGGTTTTGAGATACCTGATATTAAAAAAGTAATTCTTAATAATGCTAATGAGAATTTAATATTATTAAATAAAGATATAGACTGCAAAAATAATATAAAAAATATGAGAGATATTATTAGAAATATTAATAATAAAGAATTGTATATTATAAAGCCAATGATAAAAAATACCAAAAAATATTTTTTAGAAAATATGAGTATAAATGAATTAAATGATGATGATGTAAGAAATATTTTAATAGAAAATAAATATTTAAATTATGATTCTAGTCTTATTATATTTTATTTAATTTTATTAAGTTCTTTTAATTGTTATGACATAGGTAATGATATTTTTGATTCTTATAAATTTTCTAAGTGTATTGATTATATAGCAGGTAGTATTAAAGTTATAGGCTTTAATAATTAAATATAAAAAATTTTAAGGAGTATAAATATGAGTGAAAAAAAGAAACACCTAAATAATGAAGCTGATATGGTTAATCCCAATAAAGGTTTTAACGGTAATAATATTACATTTGATAAAAATCAAGGTAATAGAGGCTGGCAGAAAAATCCATTAAACCCAGCAAATCAAAAAAAGAATAATGATAAAAAATAATTTTAAGTAGGAAAATTATGTCTGATAAAATTAAGCACCCTAATTAATGAGGCTAACATGCAAAATCCTAATCAAAATAATGGTAAATAATTTGCTTATATAACTTTAATACTAGCCTTATTTAATGATTATAATTTTTTATAATCATTAATAATAAAAAAGTTATTAATTCCCCTAGGGGCAATATTAACTATTAACTTTTCAAATATTGTCTAATTAATAATAGGGTTTATTATTGAATCATTAATAATTTTAAGGAGAAAACAAAATGAAAAAACTAATCATTACTATTTTAGCTTTAAGTTTATTATCAGCTTTCAGCATCTCTTGCAGCAAAGGCTTTAGCTTTTATGATTTAGGAGGTACTTGGGTAGGCGATGGCGGAAGTTTTTCAATAAACACTTCAGCTAAAACAATCAATAAGAATAATATTACTTATCAATTAAATGGAAATCCTCCAGAAACAAAAGCTCAATTATTAAATATAATGTTATTAAAAGATGGGGTTAATGCTGGTAATATAACATTCACAAGCAAAACAGAAGCTAATGGAACAGGCGATTTTAATGGAGCTTGGACAAAACAATAATAATATTGATTGTTAGTAATATTATATAAGCTGCTTGATGAATGAATATTTATCAGGCAGCTTTTTTTATTTGATAAAGTAATATGAAAATTATTGCTATTAATTTATTTTGTATTATACTTATATGACAATATGAAATTAGGAGATTTACTATTATGAGTAAAAGAATTATACAAATCATTTCAATATTATTTTTGTTTAGTTTATTAATTGTAAGCTGTAATAACAAAGATAAAATAGGGCCTACAGATACAAATACTTCAGATATATCACAATATGCAGGTAATTGGAGACTTTCTGTTATAGATAGATTGTTAACTATTAATAAAGATGGTACAGTAATTTTTGATAATATTAAAATGTCAAGTATAAAAAGCGATAGTGCTAATGTTTATACAATAGAGTTTAAAAATACTCAAAGCGGAGATATATTTATAAGATTTGATTTCAATTCAAAAACTTATGAACTAGGCCCTATTGGCGGAGAGGCAGCAGACAAAGGTACTATAACTAATGAAACAACAGAATCTACAGATATATCACAATATGCAGGTAATTGGAGACTTTCTGTTATAGATAGATTGTTAACTATTAATAAAGATGGTACAGTAATATTTGATAATTTTAATATGTCAAGTATAAAAAGCGATGGTGCTAATGTTTATACACTTGAGTTTAAAAATACTCAAAGCGGAGATATATTTATAAAATTAGATTTCAATTCAAAAACTTATGAACTTGGCCCTATTGGCGGTGAGGTAGCAGATAAAGGTACTATAACTAAAGAAACAAGTTTGGTCTAAAATCTTATTTATGCTGGAAATGGCATGCTATTTCTGATGTAGATCAAGGAGCTGGCGGTAAAATAACAATAAAAGAAGATGGTGCTGTAGAAGCTTTTGGAGCTACATTTGTAGAAATAAAAAATAATGGTAATGAAGAATATGTTGTAGAATATGTATTTGATGGTTCAAGTTCAACAATTACATTAAAATTTACTGATAATAATAATGGTACTTATGTATTTAATGGAGTAAATACTGATACTGGAAAATTAAAAAGATAAAGTATTTTTTATTGTTTATGAATAGCTGCTTGATAAATAAATATTTATCAGGCAGCTTTTTTATTGATTAATAAATACACATAAAAAATAATTATAAATAAATTGACAAAATTATTTCAATATATTATAAATTAGAGTTATGAAAGATAATAATTTAAATAATAAAACATACTATAGTTTTTCAGACTATGTAAAAAATAAATTTGGCGTAAAGGTAGGAAAGATTTCTATAGATACAGATTTCGGCTGTGCTCATAAAGCCAATAATGGCGGATGCAGATTCTGTAATTTAAACAGTTATAAGCCTCCTTATATAGCAGAAGAAAATATTAATAGTCAATGGATTAATGGTGTTAATAATTATAAAAGAAGATATCAGAAGTTCTACGCTTATTTTCAATTAGGTACTCCATTATCTCCTTTAGCTTCAAAAGAATCATTGATGTATGCAAATAAATTAATATATTTTGATGATTGTGTGGGTCTTATGTTTGGAGCCAGAAGCGATATGCTGGAAGAAGATGTTTTGAAAGAGCTTAATCATTTAGCAGAAACTGTTAATAAAGAAATTTGGCTTGAGATGGGGCTTCAGTCTTCAAATGATGAAACTTCTTTATTTATTAATAGAGGACATGATTATAAATCCTTTGCCAATATGGTTAATCATATAAAAGAAAATTATCCTAATTTAATAATATGTACTCATATAATATTTGGGCTTCCTAAAAGATTAATAGAAGATAAAAAATTAATAGAATTAGAAAGCGAAAATGATATTCTTAAAACAGTTAAAGATGTTTCAGCTTTAAAAATAGATGCGGTTAAATTTCATCAGCTTGATATAGTGAAAGGTTCCTATTTTGAGAATATGTATAATCAATACAATTTCCCTACATTAGATGAAGATTATTATATCAATTTAATGAGTGAGGCAATTGCTTTAACTAATTCTAATATCATTATAGCAAGATTAATGGGCGATAGTTTAGGAGATACTTTAATAGCACCAAAATGGAATAAATCCAAAGGGGAAATAATAAATCTTATTACAAAAACTATGATATCAAAGAAATTATATCAAGGCTGTAAAGCATAATATAACTTTTTATCAACTTTTTAACAAAAACTATGAAAAATAGTATAAACTATATACAGAATTTATTTTTTTATGTAGTATAATTAAACATATACATAAAAAAAGAACATCATTAATAACAGTAATACTATATAAATTAATAATTTTTGTATAATTTATTGGTACGTTTTTTGCATAAAGTTATTAATTAGAGTTTTATTAAATTGTTTAATATGATGTTTAAACGGCAATTTAGATAATAGGAGATTTTATGAGTGATGAATTAAATAAAGATATAAATAAAAATAGCGATAATAAGACAAACGAAGATAATACGGTTTCTATAGTGGAAGATAAGTTACCAAGAAGACTCATAATAATACCAGTAATGGGAAAGCCTTTATTTCCTGGTCTTTATGCACCATTTCCGATACCGCCTAAGCATGCAGATGCTGTTAATAAGGCTATAGAGGAAAATGACGGTTTTCTAGGTTTAAATTTATATATATCAGATAATCCTTCCGAATTAAAAAATGTTTCCGCTGATGATATTTATAAAGTAGGTGTAGTAGTAAAAGTATTTAAAAAATTGAATCTTCCAGACGGAGGACTTAATCTTCTTATCAATTCTATAAAAAGATATAAGATCATAAGATTTATAACTACAGATACAGTTATAAGAGCTGAACCATTATACATAGAAGATTCACTTGGAGTGGATAAAGATTCCAAAGAAATAAAAGCATATACAAGAGCTTTAATATCAGAGGTGAAATCTTTAAGCGAAGATAATCCTTTATTCACAGAAGAAATGCGTCTTACTATGGTGAATGTAGATGATCCAGGAAAACTTTCAGATTTTGTTACTTCTATGATTAATGTAGAGAGAGCAAGTCAGCAGGAGATATTGGAAACTTTTGATGTTCAGGAAAGATTGGAAAAGGTTCTTCTTCTTCTTCAAAAAGAAAGAGAAATAACTAAAATACAGCAAAAAATACAGGGCAGTATCAATTCCAAAATACAAAAACAGCAAAGAGAATTTTTCTTAAAAGAACAGTTAAAAGAAATAAAAAAAGAATTAGGATATGATACTGATCCTAAACAAATAGATATAGAAAAATATAAAAAGACTCTTGAAGAATTAAAAGTTATTGATGAAGTAAAAGAGAGAATGGAGCAGGAGATAGAAAAGATTTCTACAATAGATACTCATTCTCCGGAATATACAGTTTCAAAAAATTATTTGGATACTTTATTTTCTTTGCCTTGGAATAATGAAAGTAAGGAAAGAGAGGATATATCCAAAAGCAAAAAGATATTAGACAGAGATCATTACGGACTTGAAGATGTCAAAGAAAGAATATATGAATTTTTGGCAGTTAGGAAATTAAATCCAGAGAAAAAGTCTTCTATACTATGCTTTGTAGGCCCTCCGGGAGTTGGTAAAACTTCTATAGGTAAAAGTATAGCAGAGGCATTGGACAGACCTTTCTTTAGATTTTCTTTAGGCGGTATGAGAGATGAGGCAGAAATAAAAGGTCATAGAAGAACTTATATAGGTGCTATGCCTGGGAAAATTATTGAGGCTTTAAAAATAGTAAAGGTAAAAAATCCGGTACTTATGCTAGATGAGATTGATAAATTGGGAACAAGTTTTCAAGGCGATCCATCAAGTGCATTACTTGAAGTTTTAGACCCAGAACAAAATGCATCATTTAGAGATCATTATCTTGATTTGCCTTTTGATTTATCTAATGTGCTTTTTATAACTACAGCTAATACTCTTGATACTATACCAAGACCTTTGCTTGATAGAATGGAAGTTATAAGACTTTCAGGCTATATTATGGAAGAAAAATTGAAGATAGCCACTAAATATATAATACCAAGACAGATTAAAGCACATGGACTTGAAGTAAAAAATATCAAGTTTACTAATAAGGCTATAAGTTCAATAATAGACGGTTATGCAAGAGAGGCGGGAGTACGTAACTTCGAGAGAAGAATAGAGAGAATATGCAGAAAAATAGCAGCCGATGTTGTAGAGAATAATAAAAAGACTTACAGCATAACTATAGATGATAAAGATTTAGAGAAGTACTTGAAGAAGCCTATTTTTACAGAAGATTTCACAGAGAAGGATTTGAAGCCAGGAAATGCTATAGGTTTGGCTTGGACTTCACTTGGAGGAGCTACTCTTACTATAGAATCTATAAGAGTGCAGGAGAAAAAGGATGCAGGTACTATAAATGTAACTGGACAGCTTGGCGATGTAATGACAGAGAGCGTTCAAATAGCTTATAGTTATGTAAGAAGCGTAGCAAAAGACTATGGCGTTAAAGATGATTACTTTAATGATGCGGTTATTCACTTACATATTCCGGAAGGTGCTACTCCTAAAGACGGCCCTTCAGCAGGCATAACTATGGCAACTGCTTTGCTTTCTCTTGGTATGAATAAAGTTATAAGAAATGACACAGCTATGACTGGAGAACTTTCTTTAAACGGAAAAGTTTTGCCTATAGGCGGATTGAAAGAAAAAACTATAGCAGCAAAAAGACTTGGATTTATTAAGCATGTTATAATACCTTATGAGAATATCAGGGATTTAGATGAGATTCCAGAGAATGTTAAAAAAGGCTTAACTTTCCACCCAGTAAAAGAGGTTAGCGAGGTATTTGATTTTATGTTTAAATTAAATAAATCCAATAAATCAAATAAGAATGATAAATCAGTAAGCAAATCTAAAAAGAAAAAATAAAATTTATTGTATATTAATAGAATGCATTTGTTTTATAGCTGATAAAATTGTTAGTTATAGCAAATGCATTTTTTATATGTAACAATTAATTATTTAGTGAATCAATAACTTATGATAAATTTCAAATTTATAGTATATAAATATAGTATTATTATTGTTTATATAAATAATTTATTTCAATATGTTTCAAAGCAGATATAATATATATAAAATTAACTAATAATTTTTCCAAATAATTTAATAATATTATGTAAATTATACAAAAAATCTTGACTTTATCTTTTATTTATGGTAGCATAATAACTGAATTTTATATGTTCGCGTATAGGATATTATTTTAATTTAGGAGTATATTTATGGCTGTAAAAGTAGCAATAAATGGTTTTGGACGTATCGGACGTCTAGTTTTTCAGGCATTAGTAGAACGTGGTTTATTAGGTAAAGAAATTGATGTAGTTGGTGTAGTAGATGTTAGTACTGATGCTAAATACTTTGCTTATCAATTAAAATATGACTCAGTTCATGGTAGAATGAAAGCTGATATCACAACAGAAGGCGAAGATATCTTAGTAGTAAACGGAAACAAAATTAAATGTATCGGTGCTACTAAAGAATTAAAAGATCTTCCTTGGAAAGATTTAGGTGTTGAATATGTAATCGAATCTACTGGTCTTTTCACTGAAAAAGAAAAAGCTGAAGGTCATATAGCTGCTGGTGCTAAAAAAGTTATTATTTCTGCTCCTGGTAAAGGCGATTTAAGAACTTTCGTTTATGGTGTAAACCATGAAGAATATGATCCTGCTAATCACCATGTAGTATCAAATGCTTCTTGTACTACTAACTGTTTAGCTCCTGTAGTACATGTTCTTCTTAAAGAAGGTATTGGTATAGAAACTGGTCTTATGACTACTATTCACTCTTATACTGCTACTCAAAAAACAGTAGACGGTCCTTCTAAAAAAGACTGGAGAGGCGGACGTGCTGCTGCTGTTAACACTATCCCTTCTACTACTGGTGCTGCTAAAGCAGTTGGAGAAGTTTTACCAGCTACTAAAGGTAAATTAACAGGAATGAGCTTCAGAGTTGCTACTCCAGACGTTTCTGTTGTAGACTTAACTTTCAGAAGTGAAAAAGAAACTTCTATAGAAGAAATTGATGCTTTAATGAAAAAAGCTTCTGAATCTTACTTAAAAGGTGTTTTAGGATATTGTAACGAAGAATTAGTATCTAGCGACTTCATACATGATAACAGAAGTTCTATTTATGACTCTTTAGCTACTACTCAAAACAACTTAAAAGGTGAGAAAAGATTCTTCAAAATCGTTTCTTGGTATGATAATGAATGGGGTTATTCTAACAGAGTAATTGATTTATTATTATATATGTATAACAAAAAATAATAGTAGATATAATAATTAATTTTATTAAGCTATAATAAAAGGGTGTTATATTTCATTATAGCACCCTTTAAATTTTTTTAGCATTACATAAAAATTGTTAGCGTCCGGCAAATGGAGACTTAATGCGAACAATTTTTATTAGCAATAATATAAAAGCTAGCCAGATCCGTCCAAAATGGGCACAGACATGCGAATAAATTTATTTGTTTGCTGATAATATGCGGCTAGCATAGCAATAAAAAAGCGAGCTAAAGCCAGCCCACATGGCACATACGTGCGAATAAATTTATTTGTTTGCTGATAATATGTGGCTAGCATAGAAAATAAAAAGCGAGCTAAAGCCAGCGAATAAATTTATTTATTTGCTGATTATGGGCGGAGGCGAGCATAGCAATAAAAAAGCGAGCCAAAGCCAGCAAATAAATTTATTTATTTGCTAATAATAGGCGGAGGCGAGCATAGCAATAATAAGGAGTTCATAATGAAAAAATCAGTAAAAGATATAGATATTAAAGGTAAAAAAGTCATAATGAGAGTTGACTTCAATGTACCACTAGATAAAGAAACAAGCTCTAAAATAACAGACACTACAAGAGTAGATGCTGCTATGCCTACTATTGAATACATTCTTTCTCAAGGTGCTTCTCTTATACTTATGAGCCATTTAGGAAGACCAAAAGGCGAACCTAATCCTAAATACTCTTTAAAACCAGTTTATGATTATTTAAAAACTAAACTTCCTAACAATAAAGTTGAATTTGCTAAAGATTGTATAGGTGAAGAAGTAAAAAAACAAGCTGCTGAATTAAAACCAGGTGATGTATTACTTCTTGAAAACTTAAGATATCATGCTGAAGAAGAGAAAAATGATGCTGCATTCTCTAAAGAATTAGCTGATTTAGCTGATGTTTATGTTAATGATGCATTTGGTACAGCACACAGAGCACATGCTTCTACTGCTGGTATAGTATCTGCTAAAGCTGGTATGCCTGCTGTAGCTGGTTTCTTAATGGAAAAAGAAATACAATATTTAGGTGATGCTGTTGCTAATCCTGCTCGTCCATTTGTAGCTATAATCGGAGGAGCTAAAGTTTCTTCAAAAATTTCTGTACTTAAAAACTTACTTAACAAAGTTGATACTTTAATCGTTGTAGGCGGTATGGCTTATACTTTCCTTAAAGCTCAAGGATTAGAAATAGGTGCTTCTTTATGTGAAGATGATTATATCGCTACTGCTAAAGAAATTATGGATAAAGCTAAAGAATTAAATAAAACTTTATATTTACCAGTTGATAATGTTATAGCTGATAAATTTGATAATGATGCTAACATTCAAGTAGTAGATTCTACTGCTATACCTGCTGGTTGGATGGGTATGGACGTTGGACCTAAAACTTTAAAAGAACTTGAAGACATACTTAAAAATGCTAAAACAGTTGTTTGGAATGGACCATTAGGTGTATTTGAAATGGCTAATTTTGCTAAAGGTACTTTTGAAGTAGCTAAATTCATTGCTAATTCTGGTGCTGTAAGTATCATAGGTGGCGGTGACAGTGTATCTGCTGTTAATAAATCTGGCGTTGCTGATAAGATGACTCACGTATCTACAGGCGGCGGAGCTTCTTTAGAGTTCCTTGAAGGAATAGAACTTCCAGGTATCGCAGTATTACAAGATAAGTAATTAGTATTTAATTAGATTAAATAAATCAAAATAGTGAGCCCGTAGTAACTTTAGTTGCTACGGGTTTTTTAGCGAACTATTTTGATTTTATGATAAAATACAAGATAAGTAATTAGTATTTAATTAGATTAAATAAATCAAAATAGTGAGCCCGTAGTAACTTTAGTTGCTACGG
>NZ_CALXRM010000047.1 GCF_944390845.1 uncultured Brachyspira sp. | reverse complement strand
GGCAAAGCCCCAGATATAAAAACAAAAATATAAATTTATTTTTGACAAAATATAGTTGTTTAGGTATATACTAAAAACTAATTAATTATTAATACAATAAAAAAAGGGACTTTTCAAGCCCCTTTTATTTATATTTTTTAATTCTTTATAAAAATATTGATTACCAATTATTTCTATTAGGTTTTCTTAAAACAGGTTCGTCATTGCTAGGCATAACCTTTTTAAGTTCATTAAATAATCTTTTTTCTTCTGAAGTCAATTTAGCTGAAACATCAATATTAACTATAACAAATAAATCTCCTCGTCCGGATCTATTGATATGAGTTGCTCCGCTTCCTTTCAATTTAAATACTTGTCCGCTATTAGTACCAGCAGGAATTTTCATTTTTACTTTCTTATTATCTAAAGTTTGTATAAGAATATCTGCTCCAAGTGTTGCTTGAACAATATTAATTCCAACTTCTGTTATTAAATCTATACCATCTCTTACATAATATTTATGAGGACTTACATGTATATACAAATACAAATCGCCTGCTACACCTCCGCCTATAGCCTCACCTTCTCCGCTTACTCTTAATTGAGTATTATCTTCAATACCTTTTGGTATATTTACTGATATAGTTTTGCTTTTTCTAACAGTACCTGTACCTCTACAGTTTTTACAAGGAGTTGTTACTATAGTACCGCTTCCATTACATTTACTGCATGTTTTTTTTACACTGAAGAAACCTTGTACCATTCTTACTTCACCGCTTCCGCCGCAAGTAGGACAAGTTTGAGTTTTAGTACCCGGTTCAGCACCTGTACCATGACAAACATCACATATATCATTTTTATCTAACTTTATTTCCATTTTTTTACCAAAAACGGCATCTTCTAAAGAAAGCGTAACATCATGTCTTAAATCATTACCGCGTCTTTGACCTCTTGAACCTCTGCCTGAAAATCCGCCTCCAAAGAATGAACTAAATATATCATCTAAATCACCAAATCCGCCTGCTCCTCCAAACATTGATGAGAAGTCAAAACCGCCTCTGCCATAAGCATCAGCAAAATCACTATGAACACCTTGGAATCCAAATTGATCATATTGTGCACGTTTCTTTTCATCTGATAATATTTCATAAGCCTCAGTAGCTTCTTTAAATTTTTCTTCAGCTTCTTTATTTCCCGGATTTCTATCTGGGTGATATTGCATAGCCAATTTTCTATATGCTTTTTTTATTTCATCATTAGTAGCAGTCTTTGCCACTCCTAATACTTCATAGTAATCTCTTTTTTCTGCCATTTATCATATCCTCTTATAAAATTATCTATTTAAATTTATCTATAATTAAAAATAAATAAGTTAATATCTAAAATAAATTATTTTTTTCTTCTGCCTATAAGCAAACCTAATCCCAAACCAGCAATAGCTAAGCCTCCAACAACATATTTATTACCGGCTAAATACTTAATATTATATTCCATACGTTTTTCTTTATCTGATAAAATTTCATAAGCCTCATTTATGTCTACAAACATAATATGAGCATTCTCATCACCTGGGTTTCTATCTGGGTGATATTTCATAGCTAATTCTCTATAAGCTTTTTTTATTTTTTCATTACTAAAAAATATATTAACATTAAGTATTTTATAATAATCTTTATCCATAAAAATTATTCCTTTTAATTAATTATCAAAAAACATCAAACTTTCAACAATAAATAATAATCCGGAAGCAATCCATATAGATCTAATTCCGAATATATTAGTAAAAAAACTTCCTAAAAAAGCACCTAAAGTAAATGAAAATAAAATCATTAAATATATAAGTCCATTTTTTAAACCAGTCTTATCCTTATTAAATAAAAATCTAAATAAATTATCTGAAGCTGATTTCAAATTACCTGTGCACATATTAGTAACATAAGCAAGTCCTTCAACCTTATTGAAAGTTATCATCAAAGTTGCTGACATAAATGATATAACACTAACAACTACAATATTTGAAATACCTTTATGCAAAAAACCAACTATAAAAAGTATAACAGCAGCCATTAGTATAATAACATATTCCAATTCCATTAACTTTTTTTTATTTAAAACTTTTTTTATATATAAAGCAGTCCAAATACCAACAACAAAAACTAAAATCGGTATTAAGTAATGCATAGTATCTGCGAATTCTTTCTTTGCCAAATGCATAGCAAAAAATATCATATTTCCAGTTTGAGCATAAGCAAATACTCCATCTCTGGTAATATAAGTATAAGCATCAACAAATCCGCCAACTAAAGTAAGTATAGAAGCTATGTATATAGTTTCTGTTGTATGAATGGATTCGTTTTTTCTTTTTATAAAAGCTATAAAACTATTTTTCACTTTTTTACCTTGATTTTTTATTGGCAACTATTATAACATAAAAAAACATTTTTAGAAACATTTTTATAGTGCCAATTTTTCAATATATTAAAAACTAAATTTATAAAAAATTATCAAAGAACAAAAATAATATATTTAAATTATTTATAATTTTTTAACAACTCAGCTATTTCAGAATGTCCGTTTTTTAAAGCATCACTCAAAGCATGCCTATCATTTTTTACATCAGCTTTATTTTCAATTAAATATTTAACAACTTCTAAATGTCCGTTCTTTGCTGCATTACTTAAAGGTGTTATTCCATATTTATCACCAATTATATTTATATCTGCTTCTTTTGAAACTAAATATTTTACTATATTTAAATGTCCATTTCCAGATGCATATACTAAAGCCGTTCTATAGGAATAATCTCTCATATTAACATCTGTTCCTAATTCTATTAAATATTTAACTATATCAAAATATCCATTTTCAGAAGCATACATCAAAGCATGTCTGTCATTTTTAAATTCTGCTCCTTTATCTATAAGTAATTTAACAATTTCTAAATAACCGCTTTTAGCAGCAGCACTTAAAGCATGCCTGTCATTTGAAACATCATATCCTTTTTCTAATAAATACTTTACTATCTCCAAATATCCATTCTCTAAAGCATACATCAAAGCATATCTGTCATCTTTGAATTCCGTACCTTTATCTATAAGAAGTTTAACTATATCAAAATGTCCGTTTTTAGAAGCATAAGTTAAAGCTGTTTTATAATGATAATCTTTTATATTAACATCTGCCCCATTATCAATAAAATATTTCACTATATTCAAACAACCATTTTCTGAAGCATACATCAAAGCTGTTCTATAATAATCATCTTCTGTATTAATATTATACCCTGATGATATTAAAACTTTTACTTTTTCAAAATCATTATTTTTAATAGCTTCTATTAACTCAACATCTTTTTTCATACCGCACCATTAGCTTTTAACAATTCTGCAATTTCTGTGTTTCCTTCCTCTAAAGCATAACTTAAAACTGTATATCTTTTATCATATCCATATTCTTCATTTATATCTGCACCTTTGTCAATTAAATACTTAACAATTTCCAAATAACCATTATTTGCTGCATACATTAAAGCCGTTTGATATCCATTGTCTTTTATATCAATTTTAGCCCCATTATCAATTAAACATTTTACAATATTGTAATGTCCATTTTGCGATGCATTCATTAAAGCAGTTTCACCTCTTTCATCTTGAATATTAACATCTGCTCCCTGCTCTATTAAATATTTCACTATTTTTTCATGTCCATTCATAGAAGCCATAATCAAAGCATCAGTATTTTCAGCATTATGTTCTATCAAATATTTAACAATTTCAAAATAACCAAATCCTGAAGCTGTATTTAAAGGAGTATTACCATATCTGTTTTTTATATTTATATCAGCACCTTTTGATACCAATAATTTTACTCTTTCAAAATCATTCTTTTTAATAACTTCTATTAACTCAACATCTTTTTTCATACTGCCCCCTTATCTTTCAAAAATTCAGCTACTTCTAAATGCCCTTTTTCTGAAGCCCACATCAAAGCCGTCCAATTACTATCATCTTTAGCATTTACATCAGCTCCTTTTTCTATTAAGGCTTTTAATGTTTCTAAATCATTATTTTTAATAGCTTCTAATAATTCAATCATTTTATATACTTCATAAAAATATAGGCGGCTGAAAATCAAAACTTAAAAATTAACTTCCAACCGCCCATTAGACTTTATATATTCAACTTTTACTTTTTATCTATTTTATTATTTATTGTCATCAACAACTTCATAATCAGCATCAACTACGCCGTCATCTTTTCTGCCTGAATCTTGGCTGTTATTTTGCTGTGCTTGTTGCTGTCCAGCATCAGGCTGTGCTTGCTGCTGAGCTCCTGCTTGTTTATAAAGTGCTTCTGAAACTTTGTTCCATGCTGCTTGTAAATCGTCTGTAGCTCTTTTAATATTATCTATATTATTAGATTCTACTGCTGATTTTAATGCACTCATTTTTGATTCAATTTCTGATTTATCAGAAGCAGGTAATTTATCTCCATTTTCTTTCAATAATTTTTCTGTTTGATAAATCATATGGTCAGCATTGTTTTTAGCTTCAACTTCTTCTTTTTTCTTTTTATCTTCTTCAGCATGTTTTTCAGCGTCCTGAACCATTTTATTTATTTCATCTTCGCTTAATCCGCTTGAAGAAGCTATTGTTATTTTCTGCTCTTTACCAGTACCTAAATCTTTAGCTGTAACATGTACGATACCGTTAGCGTCAATATCGAATGAAACTTCGATTTGTGGTACTCCTCTTGGTGCAGGTGGTATTCCTACCAAGTCAAATCTTCCAAGCTCTCTGTTGTCATTAGCCATTTTTCTTTCACCTTGTAATACTCTAATAGTTACAGATGACTGATTGTCTGCTGCTGTAGAGAATACTTGTTTTTTGTTTGTAGGTATAGTAGTGTTTCTGTTGATTAAAACAGTCATTACTGAACCTTCTGTTTCAATACCAAGTGAAAGCGGAGTAACATCAAGAAGAAGAACGTCTTTAACATCACCTTTAATGATACCGCCTTGTACTGCAGCACCCATTGCTACTGCTTCGTCTGGGTTTACGCTCTTATTTGGTTCTTTTCCAAATATGTTTTTAACTGTTTCCTGTACTAAAGGTACTCTTGTAGAACCTCCAACAAGTATAACTTCATCTATATCGCTAGTAGAAAGTCCTGCATCTTTCAATGCTTTTTCACATGGGATACGAGTTTTTTCTACTAAATCTCTTACTAAATCCTCAAATTTTGCTCTTGATAAAGATACATTCAAGTGTTTAGGACCTGAAGCATCTGCTGTCAAGTATGGCAAGTTAATATCAGTTTGTAATGAACTTGAAACTTCTTTTTTAGCTTTTTCAGCAGCTTCTTTTAATCTCTGTAAAGCCATTTTATCATTATTCAAGTCAACACCTGTATCTTTCTTAAACTCATCTATTAACCAATCGATAATAGCTTGGTCGAAGTCATCACCGCCCAAGTGAGTATCACCGTTTGTACTTTTTACTTCAAATACACCGTCAGCTAATTCAAGTATAGATATATCGAAAGTACCGCCGCCCAAGTCATAAACTGCGATTTTTTCATCTTTCTTTTTCTCCATACCATAAGCTAAAGCTGCAGCAGTAGGTTCATTTATTATTCTTAATACATTAAGTCCAGCAATACGGCCAGCATCTTTAGTAGATTGTCTTTGGCTGTCATTAAAGTATGCAGGTACTGTAATGATTGCATCTGTTACAGTTTCACCTAAATATTCTTCTGCAGTTTGTTTCATCTTTTGAAGTATTCTTGCACTTATTTCTTGCGGAGTGAAGTTTCCTTCTAAAGTTTTAATTTTTACTTTTCCGCCGTCTTCTATAACAGTATAAGGCATTCTTGAACGCTCTTCTGTTACTTCAGCATAAGTGTTACCCATAAATCTTTTTATAGAGAAGATTGTATTTTCTGGGTTAGTTACCATTTGGTTTTTAGCAGGCTGACCTACTAATACCTCGCCTTTATTTGTAAATGCTACTACAGAAGGAGTTGTTCTGTTTCCTTCAGCATTTGTTATTACTACAGGCTTACCGCCTTCCATTACTGATACACATGAATTTGTTGTTCCTAAATCTATTCCAATTATTTTACTCATAATAAATTTCTCCTTTAAATTACTAACTACTTTTTAAACATTAAAAATTAATATTATTATATAAATTATTTTTATAAATTCTGTTATTAGTCTTTTGTCAGAACACTAACAACATATTCAGTATGACCATTACCTAAATGTGATGTAGTAAGGTCAACGTTAATTACTTCTTTGTCTTTAATATGGTTGTTTATTGCATCTGTTAAATCCTGCAAAACACCATTTATATGCTGTATGCTTTCTTTTTTGTCTGCTTTTGGCTCGTAATAAGCTCTAAAAAGTTGAATATGTGCCATAAAATCTCCTAATTAATTAATTTATTCTTTAGGAGTAGCCTGTGGTTTGCCGACTACTACCTTAGCTGTTCTCAAAAGTTCATCATTCAATTTATAGCCTTTAGCATAAACTTCAACTACTTGCTCCTTATCAATATCAGGAACCTCCACCATAGTTAATGCTTCATGTACATTAGGATCAAATTCTTCACCTAAAGACTCTATCTCAGTAACTCCGTTATCATGCATAAAGTCAATAAATTGTTTATGTATCAACTCTATTCCTTTATAGTATTCAGTGCCTTGAACATTAGCATCTTGTTCACCTGCTTTTAATGCTCTTTCAAAGTTATCCATAAAAGTTAAAAGTGATAACAATAAGCCTTTATTAGCTCTTTTTATTCCATCTATTTTTTCTTTAGCTGTTCTCTTTCTAATATTTTCTGCTTCTGCCATAGCATACATATATTTATTTTTCATATCAGCAGATTCTTTTTCTAATTCTTCTATTCTTTTTTTTAATAAAGCTACTTCATCTTCTTCAGCATTATTTTCTGTATTTTCTTCAGCTTGTACTTCTTCACTTTTCACTTCTTCTGTATTAGCTTCTTCTTTTTCACTGCCTTCATTTGTTTCTTTAATTTCTTCTTCCATTTCATCTCCTTGTAATGGATATTTATGATTACTACTCAATATTTTCAATCAAGCATACGTTATTATATATGCAAGAAACGTGCCAATTAAATATATTTTCTATATAAAAAATTAAAAAAAATCTTATTAATTAGAGTTAATATCAGCACCTAATATGTAGTATAGTATAAAATTTAAGTAAAATATATATGAAATTTATGATTATTATATGTACAATGTATCATATTTTAGACACTTTTCATGCTTATGTGTTATTTTTATACATCAATTATAATAGCTTATGTATTACTTTTATACATTTTTTACAGCAAAATAAACAAGTATAATAATATTAAACATAGAAAATATTTGGATTTTAAAAGAAAGGGGGTTAAAAAGTATCACCCTGAGAAAAAAAATGCAGCAGGGTGATAAGGAGGTTTATGAAAAATTGTATTAATTTAACAATACCCTCAAATTATATACAAAATTGCACAAATGTCAATATTTTTTTGGCAGTTTTTTATTAAAAAATAAATTATGAAATATTAGACACTATTTCGTTAATTTCAGAGAATAAATGAGAACCGCTCTTTAATTCATCTTCAACTTTATCCCTTCCATGTATTATAGAAGCATGGTCTCTGTTAAACTCCAACCCTATTTCTGTAACTGACTTTTTAGAGTATTTACAAGCCAAATATATAGCAACATGTCTTGCTTTTGCTATAAATTTAGTTCTTTCCTTGCTTTCAAAAGATGACATTTCTATTCCATAATAATCAGCAACCATCTTCTTAATTTCTTTAACACTGGCATTTTTTAATTTTGGCTTACCAGTGAAATAGTCTTTAAATATATCCATTTTTTCACATTGCTCAATATCCGGAGTTATTTTCATCAAATCTCTTACTGATAAATATGCTCTTATAGCACCTTCAATCTTTCTTACATCTGTAGTAATATTTTCTGCCATATACTTCATAATATCTTCATCTATAGAAGTATGAAGGTCAAATAATTTTCTTTCTATAATAGCAAGTCTTGTTTCATATTGAGGAGGCTCTATTGAAAGAATAAGGCTTTTTTCAAATCTGTTTTTTAATCTTGCCTCTATATTTCTTAATTCTTTAGGAGGCTTATCACTTACAAATACCATCTGTTTTGCCGCACTATCCAATGCCTGAAATATTTCAAATAATTCTTTTGAAGTTTCCTGAGCACTTTCTAATAACTGCAAATCATCTAATAAAAGCATATCCAAATCTTTATACTTCTTTTTGAAAATATCCGGTCTTTTTCTTTGAAGTCCTGACACATATTCATCTCTGAATCCGCTACCATCTATATATAATACTTTAGCATTTGGATTTGAATCTAAATAAGTATTTCCTATAGCCTGAAGCAAATGTGTTTTACCTATTCCAACACTTCCATATATATAAAGAGGATTATATTCCTTTCCAGGATTAGATGATACATATTTAGCTGCTTCAAATACATATCTATTATTATTGCCTTGAATAAAATTATCAAATCTATAATAGCTATTTAAATTTGTTTTATTAGCAGGTACATCTTTTTTTACTGCATTTATTTCATTAGAATTATCTTTAGAATCATTCTTTACATCGTCTTCATATTCTTCAATTTCTTCTATTTCCAAATGTTCATTAACAAGATCTGCATCTACTTTAACATCTATATTTATACTATTTTCAGACTTCTCTCTAAAGAAATCTTTTATTCTTCCAAGAAAGTCTTTTTTTATATGAGTAGCTGCAAAATCCCCTGAGCATACTATACTAGCATTATTTTCATCATCAACAATGAAAAGACTGCTTTTTAATAATGCAACAGCTGCAAACTCCTCATCTTCGCTTATAATATTTAAAAATTCATTCCAGTATTGTTTTATTTCTTCCATTTTTATCATCTTTCTAATGTAAATTCTAACAATTTTATCTTCGGTATTTGCCAACAAAAGTATAGAATTTAATTAACATAATATCTGTATAAATAATATTAATAAAACAATTTGTAAGACAACACTAACAATATATAAATAAAAAATATTTTTTTAATTTATATAGTTATTTATTTAAATATACTAAACGCACTAGAATCAGTATATGAAAAATATATTAATCAATAGGTATAATAAATCTAGTTTCAGGTTCAAAACTCCATTGAACTTGCCAAGTATTACCATAAAGTTGATCTAATAAAATAAAAGTATACATATTTGCTGTAGGATATAAAGTAAATCTTCCAGGTGATTTTTCTTTTCCTCCTGAAAGATCCTCAGTATTTAATTCTACAGTAAAACGGTCATCACCATTTACATCATATTGAAGTATCCATATTTTACCTGTAGTAGTTTCTAATTTTAGAAAAGTCCACATATTAGTAGTTCTAAATAGTCTATATTTTGCTGATGTAGATTGTGAAGGCTCATAAATTGTTGTTTGTGCATTTAAAGTTATAGCATAAAAAATAAATAAAATAATAAAAATTTTAATCCTAGACATAAATACCCCAATAAATAAATTAAAATAATTTATATAAATGATATAACTAATAAAAATAATTTCAATCTTAGATATACTTAATTTATTTTATTCTCATATAAAATATTTTTTAAGCAAGTATTTATAATAAGTAACTTACTGAAATATAACTAATTATAAATTACTTAAAATATTATCTAATTTTAAAATATTATCAGCAATTTCTTTTACATAATTATAATCATTAAACTTCTCAGTATCTATATACCAACAATATAGATAAGATTCCGTATTTTCTAATTTTATATCATTAAATAATTTTTTAATTTTAGTTTCATTATTTCTTAATTTATCTAATACTATAGCATCTGAATCTTCCGTATAAATTCCAAATAATAATTTACTCTTTTCCTTTTCTAAAGATATTTCTAAAATATTCCATAATTTTACTGTTTCATAATGTTTATAAATACTATGACACCAATTTTGCTCTATCATAGTATTTATAATGTCTCTTTTTTCTTGGCATATAAAACTACTATTAATTTTAGATATTTCATTATAAACATTTTGTATAAAATTAAATTCATCTTTTCTTTTAAATATTTTTAATATCTTTACAGTACTTTCAAATAATTGCAAATATTCCTCTAATTTATCAACATCTATATTTTCATCTTTATTTATTATTTCTTCATCTATTATTTTTAGTATTTCATTTCTTGTCATTTTTAATCTCCTTAAAATTATCTTCTTCTAACAAGTAAATTATATAATTCAGTATAATCTTTATAGATTTCTTCTAATTTATCATTAAAAATTTCATTATTGAATTCTATATTTTTAGAATATAAAAGTTTTTTCTTATGATCTATATCTTTATTAAGTTTTTTTAATATTTCATTTTCTAATTTTAATAATTTTTGTTTATTATTTTCATCATTTGTAGATAGACATAATTTTATATTGTCATTAGTATTTAATATATACAACTCTGTCTTAATCTTATCAAAATATTTATAATTAGACCAGTTGTCATTATAGTTTAACAAATGTTCATATATAGTGTCTTCATCTGTTGCATCTATTTTACCACTATATATATTTAATAATTTTTCTTGCAATAATATAGTGAATTTAACATCTTCCTCTTTTCTGCTTTTTAATATATCTAATTTTTTATCTCTTATTTTATAACTTATAATATCTTTTGCATTATTATATATTTCTATATATTCATCATATTTTGCAGTCTCTTCTATACTTTTATATAACTTATTAATATTTTCATCTTCAAGAAGAATTTTATTAATTGCTTTATTGTCAGGTTCGATTCCAGATAAATAATTTTCATTTTGAATAAATTGAATCATAGCAGATTCTAATACTTTATAGTCTTTCTCTTTTGCTATTAATTTAATAAACATTTCATCTTTTAAAATACTTTCAAGCCATGAAGCTATAAAACTATGAGGTATACAAAAAAGATTATTACCTATTTCTTTTTTTAATTCATTATTTAAACTATTTTCAGATGGTTCGTATCCATATCTAGTTAAATAAACTACATATATATTTTTTATCTTTCTATTTTTTATATCATTATAATAATCAGCAATTTGATTTTCCCCATTATCTCCGCTGTTAACTTTATTTTCTATTATTACAGCATAATTTTTTTCATTATCCCATATAAGCAAATCTATAAATTTATTCTTTTGCGTTTGAAATTCTTTTTTTACTTCAAATTTGCTTCCGTCTAATGTATTATTTTTATATTCTACATTATGTTTATTAAATAAAAATTCTATAAACAGTTTGGCAAAATTTAGTTTTATATTATCCACATCAATATTTTTGTTAATATTTACTTTTAATATATCATATAACATTTGAGAGTTAAATTTTTCTTGTTCTGAAATTAAGTTAAATATATTTATATAAGGAGGATTATCAGTAAGTTTTTCAAATATTGATTCTTTTTTTGATATGATATGTTTGAATAATTTTATTTTTATTTTTTCATCTTCTTGAAATTTTTTGATTATAGTTTTTAACATTATATTATCCGTATTAGCTTTTATATATATTATATTTAAATGATTAAGTTTTGTCAAAAAATATTTTTTATTTTTTTTATTTAGTGATTGCCAATGATTTTGGTAAATATAAAAGCAAAAACTTTTTTATTAATATATACCTAAACAACTATATTTTGTCAAAAATAATTTTTTTTAAATTTTAAATATCTGCAGGGCTTTGCCCTTACGAAGTATACAGCGTGCAGCACCCCACTTCTTTTGCGACCGAAGGAAGTGCCTATGGTATTGCCACAAAGAAGCTTATATCCTCGACAAGCTCTGATACGCTTCGCGAAGGGCTATATTTTAGCTTAAATTGATAATTTATATTACATGTAAAACAATTTTAGTATGATTTAGTACTAATTTTATAATTGCACTTTTTGGTTCTTTTTGCGGCGGGAAAAAGAACAACAAAAACATTGACAAACTTAAAAATTTTCAGTACATATAAAAAAAGAAGAGAGCTAAAAATAATTAACTCTCCTCTTACTTTAGTAACTTTTTAATTTACTATTTTAGTATTATCTTTTTAATTTTCTGCCTTCTTTATCAGTGAATTTATCTAAGATTATCATTACGATATCTATGATATACTATATACCAAAACCACCGGCAGTAAGCCAATATAGTATACCTGTTCCTATTTTTCCAACATAGAACCTGTGTACTGGCAAAAGTATTGCTAAAATTAATGTGACAGTCCAGCTCTTGTCTGAAGTTTCCATATAACTCTCCTTAAAGTTTATTTACCATACCATTGTATACTATATTATAAAAAATGCAAATAAAAGGCTGACATGTAAAAAATAATGCCAGCCTCAAATATATATATGATGACTCCTATAAACAGCTAATATATTAGTACCCTATTATATTATTTGATTTCATATATTCTATAGTACTACTTATTCTATTCATACAATCTTTTATTTTATTTATTGAACAAGCACAATTAATTCTAAGAAAAGTTTTTCCTTCTTCACCGTAAGTAGATCCTGTCATTATGGCAACCTTACCTACTTCTATCAAATATTTCTGAAAAACTTCTTCAGATACGTTTAATTTAGAAAAATCTACCCAAGCAAAATATGCACCGTCCGGCATATTACAGCTTAACATAGGAATGTTTTTATTCAAATAATCAATTATATATTTTATATTATTACTTGTATATTTTAAAAGTTCATCAACCCAGTAATCGCATTTATTATAAGCTGTTATAGTTGCTATCACCCCTAATATAGACGGAGAAGATAAAGCATCTCTTTCTTTTAATATTCTTAAAAATTCATTTCTGTCATTTTCATCTTTTATAAATAGATAAGATCCGCCTAAAGCTGGAATATTAAAAGTCTTTGAAGCAGAAGTACATAAAACCATATTATCATAATCAGATGCCGCAAATATTGGAATATGTTTTTTACTATATACTATATCCATATGTATTTCATCGGATATTATATATACATTATATTTCTTACAAATATCTATTATATTTTTTAATTCATCAATATCCCAAACTTTGCCAACTGGATTATGAGGCGAACAAAATATAAACACTTTGGATATTTTACATTTTTCTTCAAAATCATCAAAATCTACTTCATATTTTGAATCAGATTTTTTTAATGAAGAAGATATTATATTTCTATTATTAGCTTTTATAGTTTTAAAAAATCCGTCATAAGCTGGAGTTAATATTAATACATTATCATTAATATTAGATTTCATTCTTATAAAATTTGATACAGCATATATAACACTAGGACTGTATACTATGTCATCTTTATTTATATTAAAATCAAATCTCTTTTTATACCATAATTCTATTGAATTTTTAAAATCATCATGATTCCATCTGCTGTAACCGAATATTTTATGATTTACTCTGTTTATTAAAGATTCTATTATTTCATCAGGAGAAGCTAAATCCATATCTGATATAGTAAACGGCAAAAGATCATTAACACCAAATCTATCTTTGATATAATCCCATTGTGTACAATAGGTGCCTTTTCTATTTATGATAGTATCAAAATCCATAATATTCTCCTCGTCAAATATTTGATTGATTTATATTGCTGCATAATTTTTTAATAAATTTCATTATTTTTAATTATACAGCAAGTATTTATATAATATAATTAGCTTTTTATAAGTTTGTCTAATTTATTTTTAACAACATGTACTTGAGGACCTATAATTATTTGAAGATTTGTTTCATCTAATTTTACTATAGCTATAGCACCAGTAGCTTTTATTTCTTCTTCATTTATTACACTCATATCTTTAACAACTAATCTAAGTCTAGTAATACAGTTGTCAAGTGAAACTATATTTTCTTTACCGCCAATAGCTTTTAACATTCTTTCAGCATCATATCCGCCAAGTTTTACACTGTCGCCTTCAGCAATAACTTCTCTTCCAGGAGTTTTCAAATCAAATTTCAATATAGCAAATTTGAATACAAAATAGTATATAGCAAACCATACTACACCTACAACAGGCACCAAATACCAATTAGTTCTTGTACCTTGTAATACTCCGAATACTATGAAGTCAATTAAATTTCCATCAGTATTTCCTATAGCAACTTTTAATATACCCATAGTCATAAATCCAAGTCCAACCATTATACAGTGGAATATATAAAGAACAGGAGATATAAACAAGAATATAAACTCTAAAGGTTCAGTAATTCCGCCTATCATACAAGCTATTACACCAGATGTTAATAAACCTTTAATTTTATTTTTATTCTCTGGTTTTGCAGTATGATACATAGCAAGTGCTACTGCGGGAAGACCGAATAAATATGAAGGCATTTTTCCTTGAGATAAGAATCTAGTAACATTAGGATCCAAAATACCATTTGCAAACTCTTTATAAAATATAGTTAAAGCACCTGATACAGTTTCTCCATTAATAACAGCATCACCGCCTGCTGAAGTAAATCTAATCATAGCAACAAGTATATGGTGAAGTCCGAAAGGTCTTAATAATCCTTCTCCTGTACCAAATAAGAATGGTCCGAAAACACCTGCTTTTCCTATTAAATTACCAACACCTATAATCAATTTATTGAAAGTAGGCCATATAAAAGGTATTAATAAACTTATTACACCAACTATAACTGAAGTAGCAATAGGCACAAATCTTGCACCGCCAAAGAATGCTAATGCATCAGGAAGTTTAATTTCATGGAATTGATTATGTATTTTAGCAACTATAATACCTATTAAAATACCGCCTAATACACCAATATCTATACTTTGTATACCCATTACCATAGCCTGACCTGCTGCTTTCATATCTTCTGGTGCTGCTAAAGTACCAGTAGCTTTTAATAAGAAATTAACAGATAAACATGATATAACAAATCCAACATATCCTGAAAATGCTGCAACGCCTTTATCATCTCTTGCAAGTCCTAATGGTATAGCTATTGCAAACATAGCTGGAAGATTTGAAAATGCAAAAGAACCTATTGTTGCCATAAATTCAAAAAATACTCTTATAGCAGGTATTTTCAAAAAAGGCAAAACTTCTGCTGTTACAGAACTAGCAAATGAACTTCCTATTCCAAGCATAATACCGCATGCGGCAAGTAAAGAAACTGGAAGCATAAATGTTTTTCCTAATCCTTGGAAAAATTCCCAAAAATTAACTTTCTTATTCATATTACATACCTCAACACTTTAATTTATTAATACGTTGATCATATTTAGCATGCAAAGAATTAAAAATCAATATAAATAATATTTCACTTTTTTTTGAATTTTTTTGTATGGCTTATTTGTTATAATATTTTTCTATTACTGATATGATATTTTCAGATGATTTTTGATTTATGATTTCTTCTATTAATTCATCATATTCAGAAAGCTTCATTATTTGAGATACTATTTTTAAATGTTCTGTTTTATTATTTGCTATTATAAATAATAAAATATTAGCTTCTTTATTATTTATTATAACTGGTTTATCGAAAACAATTAAATGTACACAAGATGTATTTTCAGAGCTATTTATATTTGTATACATATTGCTAATGAGGAATATTTTTTCTTTTATAAAAAAATATTGCCCGAATTCATTTAATATATTAGTAAATACATCAATATCTTTATTCTTAATATATTTATTACTAAGAAAATTATTTACAATATTCTCTATACTTATATTATTTCTTACAATATGAATATTTTTCCTTTTTAATTTTTTTGAAATATCATAAACATCTCTCACATCATTATAAATGAATTTAGAAAATTTCTTTTTTATTTTTTCTATTAAAATATCTTTATTATTATAATTTTTATCTATTATTTTTATAAGCTCTTTCAATGAAATTTTATCATAAGGATAAATATACTTCTCTATAATTTTAGATATATAATAAATTTCTTCTTCCCTTAAAGGCTCCTGCAAATATGACATATTATCATTTACACATAGTTTAACTTTATTAAATACATTAATATCTAAATTATCAAAATCCAATTTATTATCTATACAAAAATTATTTTTAATTCTATATATTGCAGGCAAAAGATATCTGATAAGCTCATTTACAAGTTCTTCATCTATTGGAATATTCATACACTCTAAAATTTTTAATATAAATCTTTCTGATATTATTTTATTCTCATAGAAATGCTCATTATAATATTCGCTTATAAAATATTCAGTCAAGTGAAGTATTTCATATTTATAATTATTATTTTTATTCAATAAAAAATGATTAAATATAGATTTTATTTTTTTATATTCAGGAAGTTTAATTAAAAAATCAGCATTATTTTTTTGATTTATTATATGATTACTTTTTATTCTTTCTAATGTAGCTATTAAATATAGAGACATTATATTTTTGAATTTATTAGAAAATTTTGATTTAAATTTCTTTTCAACTTCAAGTATTATATCATTTATGACATTAATATCTATTTTGTTAATATATTCTTTTAATATAGATAGTTCAATTTTTTCATTCGGATATATTACCTTCACATAATTAACTTCATTTGATTCTATACTAACATACTGAAGCATATTCAAAAATTTTAAATGCCTTAATTTCTTTTCATTGCCGCCTAATATTATCTTATTAACATCTAAATAAAAATACAAATCAAAATTATTAAGATACTTTTTCAAATCATTAATATCATTTTTAATTGTAGTTCTGCTTACATTTAAAAATCTTTCTAATTTTGATATAGTTACATTATTTTTAAAAAGAAAATTAAATAAAATATATTGCTTTCTTTCCTCCTGAGATAATAAATATTCTCTTATAGGTATTTTGTCAATAAAAGAAATCAAGGCATTATCATCTATACCGAAATAGAGTTTTCCATTTTTTATATATATTTCAGGCATTGAATATTCTTTTAAATAATAATTAATATTATCAATATAATATCTTACAGCCCTAGTAGTAATTTTATACTTTTCTACTAATATATTTATAGATACTGGATTATTATTAATTTCTCTTAATATATCCAAATAAACTTTAGTCAAACTCATATTTTTTATTTAAATTAGTTTAATGATTTTAATTCCTCTACTTCTTTAGCAAATAATTTCAAAGCACTTTCTACAACTTCAGGCTTAGTCATATCAACACCGGCAACTTTTAAATTCTCTATAGGAGTTCTGCTTCCTCCGCTTCTTAAGAATTTCAAATAATTATCTCTGTTTGTATAGTCGCCTTTAGCATTGCCTTCAAGCACTCCATTAGATAAAGCAACAGCAGCTGACATACCAGTAGCATATTTATAAACATAGAATGAGCGGTAAAAATGAGGTATTCTTAAAGCCTCTAAATCGCTTGTTTCTTCAAGTACTGATTTCTCTCCAAAATATTTTTTAAGTAAATCTTTATAAACTGTTCTTATAAGTTCTAATGTTGTTGGATTTCCTTCTTCTGCCTCTTTATGAATTATATGCTCAAATTCTGCGAACATAGTTTGTCTGAATACAGTAGCAACAAATCCGTTTATATCTTTATTAAGTAAAAATGCTTTAACTTCTTTTTTACTTTCATTTTGCATTAAATAATTAAATAAAAGTTTCTCATTGAAAGTAGATGCAACTTCAGCCTCGAATATACTATAATCATGATGCTGAAATGGATTATTTTTTCTGCTGTAATAGCTATGCATACTATGTCCTGCCTCATGTGCTAAAGTAAATACTGATTCAATACTTTCATCTCTGAAATTCATCAATATATAAGGCTCTGATACATAACAGCCTGCTGAGAATGCACCGCTTGTTTTACCTTTATTTTCATATTTATCAACCCATCTTGAATTAAGACCTTTTGTTAAAGTTGATACATATTCTTCACCCAGTGGTGATAAGGCTTTATTTAAAACTTCTATTGCTTCGTCAAATGTATGATGTAACTTAACATCTTTTACCACTGGGGCATATTTGTCATATTGTCTGAAATCATTTATTCCTAATTTATTAGCACAATATTCATAATAACTATGTACTGCTGGCAAAGCATTATGAACACTTTCAATTAAACTGTCATAAACACTTACTGGTATATCATCACCGAATAATTCCATTTCGCGTACACTGTTATAATTTCTTATTCTAGCATCGAATATATCCTGTTTTATTTGGCTTGCATAAAGTTCTGCTAATGTATTTTTATGTTTGTCATACTCTTTATAAAATTGATTATAACTGTTCTTTCTTATTTCTCTGTCATGACTTTCTTGGAAACTTGAGAATGTTGCATGAGTTAATGGAGTTTTCTCTCCGTTATGCTCTAATACCCCAAAGTCTAAATCAGCATCATTTAAAGTATCAAATACATTTGAAGCTGTTGAAGCTAATTCTCCTTGTAAAGCTAATATTCTTTCCTCTTTTTCTGATAATGTATGAGGCTTGTATTTAAGTATATTTCTTAAATAAATTAAATAATCTTTCAAAACTTCATCTTTCAAAAAACTATTAATCTTTTCATCTTCTATGCTCATAAGTTCAGGCTCAAAATAACTTAAATTAGCAGAAAATTCTGATGAAAGTTTAGCAAATCTAGCTACTTTTATATTAGAATCATTATTAGTTAAATCTTCTGTTTGTTTTAAGAATGCATAAGAACCTAGCTTTTCCAATATTATAGAAGCTTTCATTATACTGTCTAATATATCTTTTAATTCTTTTGCTGATTTTGAAAGATTGCCTTTAAACTTACTGACCTCTTTTGAAAAATCTTCCATTGATTTAAAATCTTTTTCAAACTCATCATCATTTCTATATAATAAAGTTAAATCCCAAGTATCTTCTATTTTTACATCTTTTCTTTCTATTAAAGTGTTTGATTTATTTTCATTACTCATATAATATTTACTCCTTAATAATATTTTTTATTAAAACATATTTAATTATTATTTGTAAATTATAACATAATATAGCATTTTACAAAATAATAAATAAATATATTATATAATAGTATAAAATATTTATTTTTGGAATATTATTTTGGAACAATATATTATTGTCAATGAAAAAACAATTAAAGAACAAATTACTAAATTAAACGAAATTATAAAAAATAATAATTTGTATAAATTAAGTGATGAATTAGAAAAAATATTATATAATGAATTAAAAGCTGGAAACACAATAAGAGAAATTTCAGTTGGAGGATTTGAAGATAAAGAACATTTATTTATTTTTTAAATAAACCTTTCATTGAAAAAGTAATAAAAGATACTAAAAATACAAAGTATATAGAAATTGATGATCCTCATTATTGGAAGGCAGAATATACAGATATACAAAATAAACAAACTATAGCCTGTCCTTTTTAAAAATGATAACATAAGGAGATTTATAATGGAAAAATTTAACTTGCAAGATATGGAACAAATAATGACTTTTTACCTAATATTCAATTTCATAATATTAGTATGTTTAATATATATTGTAATTTCTTTAATTTTTAGAGTATTATCAAAAAATAAAAATAAAGAAAATACAAATAATAAAAAAGAAAAATACAAAAACAAAAGAAAGAAGAAAGATATTATAGATTTATTCTGGACAGAAGATAAAGACAGTAAATCAAGAACAATTTTTAAAAGAAGCTTTTTCGTAATATTTATTATCTTTACATTATATTATATATTTAATTCTATCAATTTTATAATGTCTAATATAGATATAGTAAAAAAAGTTTTAAAAATAGAATAATCGATATTTATTTTGCTCCATTTATGTTATAATCGAAATATAAGAAAATATATGGAGGCAGTGTATGAAAAGAGGTTATATAATAATGAGTATTTTATTATCCGCATTACTGACTAATGTATCATGCAGTTCTAACAACAAAAAAGTATATCCTGAAGGGGAAATTGATTTTACAATAGTACAAACAACAGATATTCATGGAATGATTTTTCCGTATAACTTCATAACAGATGAAGAAGAAAATACTTCAATGGCTCATATATCTACATACGTAAAACAGTTAAGAAATGAAGGAAAAACTGTTTTATTATTAGACGATGGCGATTCACTACAAGGACAGCCTACTGTTTATTATTATAATTTTGTAGCTACAAATGAACCTCATATATGGGCAGAAGTTTTAAATTATATGAATTATGACGCTATAGGAGTTGGAAACCATGATATTGAGGCAGGACATAGCGTTTATGATAAACTTGCCAAAGAATTAAAAGCTCCTTTAATTTCTGCAAACTTAGTAGATGAAAAAACTCAGAAACCATATTTTAAACCTTATACTATAATAGAAAAAAATGGTGTAAAAATAGCTGTACTTGCACTTATAGAACCTGCAATAGACAGACAGCTTCCAAAGGTTTTATATGAAGGCTTATCTACAGAAGATATGGTGGAATCAGCTAAAAAATGGGTAAAAACTATAAAATACAAAGAAAATCCTGATATGATAATAGGGCTTTTCCATGCTGGAGCTAATCATACAGAAGATAAAGAAACATTCAAAAACGAAAATGCAAGTCAATTAGTTGCAGAACAAGTTGATGGTTTCGATTTAATACTTGTCGGACATGACCATCAAGGCTGGATGGGGTTTGGTTATGATGAAACTTCAAAACAAAAAACTAAAGAAGTAAAAAGTCCAAGCGGAAAAATAGTTCCGATATACGGCGGAATTAATGCGGCAAGATATATAGTTTCTATAGATGTAAATATGAAATATAATAAAGATAATAATGCTTGGGATATAAAATTTGACGGTACTTTATTAGAACCATCATCATTTGAAGCAGATAAAGAATTTTTAGATAAATTTGAAAGCGCCAAAAAAAATATAACAAAATGGGTTGGCAGAGATATAGGTAATTTGAATACTAAGCTTACTTCTGATGAAGCTATATTCGGAGACAGTTATTTCTTAAGCTTCATACATCAATTACAATTTGAAATAGCTGAAAAAGAATTAGGAGAAAAAGTTGATTTCTCTTTTGCAGCCCCATTAAGTAAAGATGCTGTATTGAATAATGGTACTGTAAAAGTAAGAGATATGTTTAGTTTATATCCTTATGAAAACTTTTTCTATGTTATGAAATTAACAGGAAAACAAATAAAAGACTTTATGGAATATTCTTACGGCAGATGGTTCAATACTATGACTAATATTAATGATCATGTTATAGCCTTCAAAAAAGATGCTAAAGGTGAATTAATATTTAATAACAGATATAATTCTTATGATACTGTTACACCTAGTTATAATTATGAAAGCATTGCTGGATTGAATTATACTGTAGATATAACAAAACCTAATGGTGAAAAAGTTATAATAGAATCATTAAGCGATGGAAGACCTTTTGAATTAGATAAAGAGTATAAAATAGCAATTAACTCTTACAGAGGAAGCGGCGGCGGCGGACATCTTACACAAGGTGCAGGCATAGATTTAAAAACTTTACAAAATATGGATTTAGTAGTAAAATCCACTGATAAAGATTTAAGATACTATATGATTAACTGGTTTGAAGAACAAAATGGACCTATTACTGTTGAAAAACTTAATAACTGGAAAGTAGTACCGGAAGATTATCTTCAAGCTGGAATGAAAAAAGACTATAAGCTTTTATATCCAAATAATTAATCAATAACAATAAAAAAGCAGAGGCTGTTATTTTAAGCTTCTGCTTTTTATTATCAAAACAATTTTAAACTATCAATTTTTAATACTATACTTTTTAAAACATAAGTCAGTATTTTTATAATATCAAAATTTTTAGTTTACATTAAAATTACTTCTTTTTTAATTCGTTTAAATATCCAGATTCTTCGATTTTTTGTTTAAACTCTGCTTCAGATAAGATATTTTTTATACCTATTAACTTAATACCTTTATCTTCTACATATTTGAATTGGTCAATAAAATTAATAGGACAGAAAATCAAATCATATTTTTCTAAATTATTATTGTTCAAATCAGAGTGCTCAATTTCTAAATTTTCCACTCCTAATTTTATTAAAGACATTTGAGCTTTTTCTTGCATCATCAAACTTGTACCAGTACCATTAGCACAAATAACTAACACTTTTAACATAATTAATCTCCTTTTTAATTTAAATTAAATTTAAAATATCTTCTTCTTGCAAATCTTCTTTTATCAATTTAGATATTTTTTCATTATCGCATAAAAAATCTGCAAGTTCTAATAAAGCATCTTGATGACCATTAGAGTCTTCAGCAGCTAAAGTAAAAAATAAATAAACTTTTTCCTCTGTTTGATAAAAATCTACACCATTTCTTACTTTCAATAAACTAAAACCTTTTTTTATTACCCCGTCCTCAGGTCTTGAATGAGGCATCGCTACATTCTCTGTTAAAACTATATAATTTCCATATTTATAAACATTATCGATTATAGCCTGAATATATCTTTTTTCTATACAACCGCTATTTAATAAAGGTTCAGCTGCAATACGTATAGCATCTTCCCAATTAGAAACGCTATCAACTATTTTTATATTATTTTGTAATAATTCTTTTAACATTTTTCTACATTATCGATAAAATAATAGGGCTTCTTAACCCAAGCCCCATTATTTCATATAAAATTAATTTTTATTTGTTTTCTTCTTGCATTAAATTGTATATATGTTCTACTATATCAAAACCAGCATTCAAAGCTTTAGCAATAGAACCGCCTGATTTATACAATATATCTCCAGCTATATATAAATTCTTAACAGAACATTCATGTTTTTCATTTACTATAGGTACACCATGTTCATCTAACTCTATATCACATCTCTTTAAGAAGTCTACTGGTGCTACACCGCCTAAAGCATATATAACTCTGTCATAAACATCTTCTGTACCATCAGCATAATTTACTAAAACTTTTCCTTCTTTATCTTTTATAGAAGTTATATCTACACCTAATTTTGGCTTAACTTTTCCGCTGGCAATATCTTCTTTAATAGTTTCTAAATTCTTTTCATTAGGTCTAGTAAATTCAGCCTTTCTATAGTTGATAGTAACATCATTATCTTTACCTAATAAATAAGCATATTCAACAGCTGAATTACCGCCTCCAACTACTAATACTTTCTCATTTTCTTTACATTTATAAATATTGAAATTTACAACTGCATTCAAGCTTGGAGGTATAGGATAATCTGGTCTATTTGGTCTGCCCATTTTACCTATTGAAGCTACTACATATTTAGCAAGATACTGTTTATTATCAACTGTAGTTACTTCTAAATATTCACCATTTTTCTTTATAGATTCTACTTCAGTATTGAACATAGCTTCTATATAGTTTCCAAATAAACATTCACTGAATAAATCTAATACATCGCCTTTAGTTGCAGTTTCAAATTTAATATTTCCTTTTAAATCTAAAGTTTCACCTTTATAATCTTTATCAACTCTTTTATCATCTTTGTAAAATTTTCTGATAGTAGTAGAATGGTTATCGCCTTTTTCTATTAAAAGAACTTTAGACATCTTTAATATAACAGCCTCAACAGCTGAAGCAATACCGCCAGGACCGCCTCCTACTATAATTAAATCGTATATATTATCCATAGATTTTACTCCTTTTATTTTCAAAAAATATAATTATTCTTTGCTTAAAATAAAACAATATTTAGAAAAAATACAAATATAAAATTTAAAAAAATTGCTAAAATTAAACGTCCAAATTCTTAACGTATCTAGCATTGGCTTCGATGAAATCTCTTCTAGGTTTTACTTCATCGCCCATAAGCATAGAGAATAATTGATCTGCTTTTTCTGCATCTTCAGTTAATACTTGATACATAAGTCTAGTTTCAGGATTCATAGTAGTTTCCCATAATTGGTCAGCATTCATTTCTCCCAAACCTTTATATCTTTGTATATCATATTTTCTATCTTTATTCTCAGCAAGTATTTTATCTCTTTGTTCATCGGAATAAGCATAAATAAAATTCTTTTTATCAAAACTTATTTTGTACAAAGGAGGAACTGCTATAAATATATGACCTAAATCTATTAAAGGACGCATATATCTAAAGAAGAATGTTAGAAGTAAAGTTCTTATATGTGAACCGTCGATATCGGCATCGGCCATAATAATAACCCTGCCGTATCTTATTTTTGATATATCAAAAGAAGCTCCTACTCCGCATCCTAATGCTGCAATTATAGGTTTCAAACTTTCATTATCTATTATTTTATCAAGTCTGGCTTTTTCAACATTTAATACTTTACCTCTTAAAGGAAGTATAGCTTGGAAATGTCTATCCCTTCCGCCTTTAGCAGTACCGCCTGCAGAGTCTCCCTCTACAAGATATACCTCACATTTATCAACTTCCTGCTCTGAACAGTCAGCCAATTTTCCAGGCAAAGAATCACTTTCTAATGCATTTTTTCTTCTAGCTAAATCTCTAGCTTTTCTAGCTGCTTCTCTAGCTTGAGCTGCAGATATAATTTTTTCCAATATAGCTTTTATAACTTTTGGGTTTTGTGAGAAATAATCATTCAAACCTTCAACTACAAGTTTTTCTGTTACCGCTCTTACTTCTGTATTACCTAATTTAGTTTTTGTTTGTCCTTCAAATTGAGGATTAGGTATTTTTACAGATACTACAGCTACTAAACCTTCTCTTGTATCTTCACCCATAAATGTTATTTTATTTTTCTTATCTAATTCAAGTTTTTTAGCAAAATCAGTATAAACCCTAGTTAAAGCAGTTCTAAATCCTACTAAATGCGTACCGCCTTCAGTTGTATTGATGTTGTTACAATAAGTAAATATATTCTCATTATAAGCATCAACATACTGCATAGCTACTTCTACATCTGTTTTATCTTCTGTTTTATGTAAATATATAGGTTTATCATGTAATGGTTTTTTATTTTCATTAAGGTGTGTTATAAACATTTCTATACCACCTTCATAATAAAACTCATTACTTACAACTTCTGATTCTCTTTTATCTATAAGAGTTATTCTAATACCTCTGTTTAAGAAAGCTAATTCTCTTAATCTATTAGCAAGTATTTTATAATCATAAACTGTTGTTTCAAATATTTCAGGATCTGCTTTAAATGTTACAGTAGTACCAGTTTTATTGCTTATACCTACCTCTTTAACAGGTTCTTCAGGTACTCCTCTATGATATACTTGTCTGTATAATTTACCATCTTTATTAACTTCAGCAATAAGTTCTGTACTTAAAGCATTAACAACGGATACACCTACACCATGCAAACCGCCTGATACTTTATATGTTTCATTATCAAATTTACCGCCGGCATGCAATTTAGTCATAACAACTTCCAAAGCTGAAATTTTTAGCTTAGGATGCATATCTACCGGTATTCCTCTACCATCGTCTTCTACTTTGATGATATTGTCTTTTTCTATAGTAACGGTTATATTCTTACAATATCCTGCCATAGCTTCGTCTATACTATTGTCTACAACCTCATATACTAAGTGATGCAAACCTTGTGCACCTGTAGAACCGATATACATACCAGGACGTTTTCTAACAGGGTCTAGTCCTTCTAAAACTTGAATGTTCTTGGAACTATATGTTTTTTCTGCAGCAGCCATATTTGTAATATCCCTCTTATATTTTATTTTAAAACTTTATTTCTACTATTATACAATGAATAACCAAATATTACAAATTTAAATTACAGTATTTTTATATAAAAATGTTAGAATACTCTAAATTACGTATAAAAAGTATAATATTCTTGTAAAAAACTTATATTTATTAATATTTTTAAACAAAAAATAAGATTTACTATAGACTTTAATATATATACATTTTTATAAAACATAAAAAATATTATACATTTTCAACAGCTACTTTAATACAGTTATCCTCTTTCTTATCGAATATTTCATAACCTTTCAATATATCATCTAATTTTACTCTATGAGTGATAAGCAAATCTGTATTTATTTTTCCTTCTGAAATTAGCTTTAAAATTTCATCGCTATGAACTGCATCAACTCCGCCAGTTTTGAATATTAAATTTTTGCCATACATAATATTTAAAGGAAGTGATTGAGGCTTTTCATACATAGCAACTAATGCAACTACAGAATTAGGTCTAGCAATTCTCCAAGCTAAATCAAATGTATTCTCCCCTCCTGCAGCTTCTATTGTACCATCAGCAAGTCTTCCATTATTAATATCTTTTACATATTCTTCTATGTTATTATTTTTATTAGGGTTTATTGTATAATCTGCTAAATTATTTTCTTTTGCAATACTCAATCTATTTTCATTTATATCAATAGCTATTATTTTTTTAGCACCGAATATTCTAGCACTCATCATAGCACAAAGCCCTACAGGTCCGGAACCTATTACAGCAACAGTATCATTGTTCTTTATTTCACAAAGTTCAGCTCCAAAATAACCGCTTGCCAAAATATCACCTACGAATAAAGCATTTGAATAGGATACATTTTCTGGAATAATATTTAATGACGTATCAGCATAAGGAACTCTAACATATTCAGCCTGACATCCATTAATGCGGCATCCTATTTCCCAACCGCCTTTTTCACAGTTATTTATAAAACCATTTTTACAGTAATAACATTCTCCGCAAAAAGTTATACAATTAGCTGAAACTCTATCTCCTATATTTAATTTTTTTACATCGCTTCCTACTTCTATAACTTCGCCTACAAATTCATGTCCTAAAACTATATTCTCTTTAGCTCTTGGAACAGCTCCGTTTATTATATGAAAATCGCTTGTACATATACTAGATAATGTAACTTTAACTATCGCATCTTTACTGTCAATGATTTTTGGATTTTCTATTTCTTTTAATTCTATTTTTTTATTTCCTAAATAAACTAAACCTTTCATAATTATTTCCTAATATTAATTAAATATATTATAATTCTATATACACTAAAATTTCTTCAGTTTGTAAAAATTAGTTTTTATATTGTTATTATTTTCGGGGACTAGCCCCCGAACCCCCAGTTCTTTTTGTGACCAAAAGAACCAAAAAGACTGCATTTTTAACCAAGAATATGTATTATATCACGTTTAATACATATTCTTAAGATATCAATTTATAGTATGTGTATTTTTTGATCTGCAATACATAGCCAAGAAATTTGGTAAAGCTAGCAGAGCATTTATAACAAAAAAGTTGATAATACATTTACCAAGATATAAAAATTGACAAAATATAGTTGTTTAGCTATATTATAATTTTATATGTTTAAGAGCCATAGATATTGCACACTTTTAGTTTAAAAAAAGAAGGTATTCCTTATAATTTAAATTTCTAGA
>NZ_CALXRM010000046.1 GCF_944390845.1 uncultured Brachyspira sp. | reverse complement strand
TAAATCATACTAAAATTGTCTTACATGTAAGATAATTTATTAAATTAAAGCCCAAATGTAGCCTTTTTGCTTCTTTGGGGCACGCCACAGGCACTCCCTCCGGTCGCAAAAGAAGTGGGGTGTTGCGTAAGCACGCAGAGCGGTGGGCAAAGCCCCAGATATAAAAACAAAAATATAACTTTACTTTTGACAAAGTATAGTTGTTTAGGTATATACTATATTTATTAAAATTATTAATAAATATAAATTACATATATAAAAACTACTTTGACAAAATTAATAATTCAAGTATATTATTACAAAATAAAAAAAGGAAATAGAAATGAATACCGAAAAAATTAATATTTTTATAGAAAATAAATTATCACCTATAATGGCTAAAATTTCTTCTAATAGATATATAAATGCTGTTAATGCAGGATTTGGAGCTGTCAGTCCTTTAATCTTAATAGGTTCATTTTTTATAATAATATTCAATTTACCATTAGCAAATGAAAATGGTGCTTTATATATAAAAGCATATCATAATTTTGTTACATCATTTTATAAATACTATATTCAAATATTTAATGCGAGTATAGGTATTATATCATTATTTCTTTCTTATTCTATAGCATATTCATTAGCAGGGCATTATAAATTAGATAGCCAAACTAATGCATTTTTATCAGTATATTCTTTTATTTTATTGTCTGCTAAAAGCTTGTTAATAACTATATCATCTTCAGCTTCAAATATATTGTATTTAAAAGAATCAAGCACTATAAATGTAATAGATGCCAGCTACTTGAATGCAAAAGGAGTTTTAATAGCAATACTATGTTCTATAATTTCAGTTGAAGTATATAGATTTATAATAGAGAAAAAAATAAATATTAAATTCCCTCAATCAGTTCCTCCTGCTATAGCAAAATCAATTGAACCTATAATTCCATTTATAGTAATGTCAGTACTATGTCAAGCAGCAAATATTATTACAGAGCATTATATTAACAATTCTGTATCTAATATAATATTCAATTTTATGAAATACTTTTACAATTTTGCTGATAGTTTAATTTTGATAATATTAATATTATTATTAGTACATATATTATGGTTTTGCGGAAGCATACATGGTTCAAATGTTGCATCTTCAATAATAAATCCAATAGTATTAATAAATTTAACTATTAATCAAAATGCTTTAATTAATGGAGAAAATTTAACTAGAATTTTTGCAGGTGAGTTTATGAATAGTTTTGTATATTTAGGAGGAGCTGGTGCTACATTGGGATTATGTATATCAATGCTTATGAGTAAAAATGAAGAATTAAAATCAATAGGTAAAATGAGTATTGTTCCAGCTTTATTCAATATCAATGAACCTATACTATTTGGTACTCCTATTATTATGAATAACACATTTTTCATACCTTTCATAATAACACCTATAGTAAATGCTTCTATAACATATTATCTATTTAAATTTGAGTTTTTATCCAAAATAATAGCTGCTGTTCCTTGGACTACACCATCTATTTTGGGTTCTTTTATATCAACTAATTTTTGTATAAAGGCACCTTTATTAATAATAGGCTTGATTATAATAGATTATTTAATATATAAACCATTCTTTATTATACATAAGAAAAAAATAGAATCAAAAAACTAATATAATAAAAAAGGAGTAAGAATATATAATTTGTTTCTTACTCCTTTTATTTTTATGTAATCTTATTATTTCACTTCTTTATATAAAACAACATCCATTTCACCAGATGTTAATTCTCCCAATTTAGGAACTATAGATTTAAAATGATCAGAATTATTATGATCTTCTATAGCTTTTTCATTTTTCCATTCTTCTATAAAAGTAAGATATTTACCATCAACACTTTCAAATAAATTATAAGAAATACAGCCGCTTTCTTTTCTGCTTTTTTCAATAAGTTCTTTGGCAGTTTCTATAAATTTTGCTTTATTTTCAGCTGTTACAGGATTTTTAGCTACTATCTTAATCATATTTTTATTACCTTTATTTTTATTTGAATTTTCATTATTGATTCTTTTATTGTACTTATTCTGAGCTATTACAGGAGACTCAAATAATGCTACTTTTACAGCCTCTATAACATCATTAGCAATAACAGTATCCAATTCTTCTCTTTCTTTTTTGCTGAAATTTGAAAGCACATAATCATTTACTTTTTTACCAGCACTAGGTCTTCCTATTCCAATTCTAACTCTTGTAAAGTCATCACTTTGTAAATGTGCAATCAGACTTTTTATACCATTATGTCCGCCTGAACTTCCGCCTTTCTTTATTTTAAAACTTCCAAAAGGTATATCCATATCATCATATATTACTATGATATCTTCTAATTTTACATTAAAGAATTTAGATACATAAATTGCTGATTCACCGGAAAGATTCATAAAGGTTTGAGGTTTAAGCAATATATATTCAATATCCTTGCTTTTACCTCTTGCATATAAAGACTTCTTTTTATTATTATCAAAATTAAGAGATAATTCCTGAGCTATTTTATCAATAAGTATAAAACCAACATTATGTCTATTGTTTTTATACTCCTCACCCGGATTACCGAGGCCTATAATTAATTTAGTCATAATGAATATTTCTTTTTTGCTGCTTGAGGAGATTCAAATAAAGCTATACAAGTTGCTTCTACAACATCATCGGATATATCTCTAATTTTTTTTCTTTCATCTTTAGAGAAAGGAGATAAAAGGAAATCAGCTTTTTCCTCATCTTCAGGACAAGCACCTATTCCTACACCTATTTTTGTAAAATTATAACTTTTCAAAGAATCTTTTATACTTTTAATACCGTTATGGTCAATATTATAATCTTCAACTTCTTCTTCAGAATCATCAGTTTTTGAAGGAATAACTCTAAATTCACCTATAGGTATATCTGTATCATCATAGATAACAATAATGTTTTCTACTGTGATTTTCATAAAACTAGCCATATAAAGAGCTGCTTCACCAGATAAGTTCATAAAAGTTTGAGGTTTAAGAAGCAAGTACTCCATTTTTCCATGCTTACCTTTACCAAAAACAGTTTTCTTTTTCTTAATATCTAATTCAACATTAAGTTTTTTAGCAACCTTATCTAAAATCATATATCCGACATTATGTCTATGATTTTTATATTGTTCGCCTGGGTTACCAAGTCCCATTACCAATTTCATCATGCAGTAGTAATCCTAGAAACAATTAAGCCTCAGCCCCTTTATTAGCTGCTTCATCATCTTGAGTAGTAACAACTGTAACAACAGCTTTAGAAGCATCACCAACAGGGTCAACACCTTCTGGGAATTTAATATCACTAATATGTAAACTATCGCCTACTTTTAATTCACTAACGTCTACTATTAACTCTCTAGGTATAGAACCAGGGAAAGCTTTAATAGGTAAACCATATTCTACTTGTTCAAGTGTACCGCCGCCTAAACGTACGCCTTCTGGTATACCTTCTATGTGAATAGGAACAAAAGTTTTGATTTTTTTATTTCTATCTATTTCATAAAAATCTATATGTCTAATAACTCTTTTTATACCATCTATTTGATAATCTTTTACTAGAACTTCTCTAGCTTTATCATTCTCTATGTCTAAAGTGATGATATCATGCTGACCTGCTAAAGAGAAAACTTTTACAAAATCTTTTAACTCTACAGCGATAGAATATTGATTCTCTCTGCCATAAAGAGTAGCTAAAGCGTAACCTTCATTTCTTAGTTTACGACCAACACTTTTAAATTTAGTATCTCTTTGTAAAGCTTTAATAGTATAATTCTCACTCATATCTTCTTTCCTTATTATATTTTACTTATCAAATAGAACACTTATAGAAAGTTCCATATGTATATGTCTAATAGCATCAGCAATAACTGGAGCTACTGAAAGAACTTCTATTTTGCTTCCTAATCTGTCTTTCATAACTCTTAAACTATCTGTGATGTAAAGCTTTTCTATATCGCTGGCATTTATTCTTTCATAAACATCGCCAGAACATACAGCATGAGTTATAAACACATATATTCTTCTCATACCAGCTTTTTTCAAAGCCTGCATAGTCTTTATAAGAGTACCGCCTGTATCTATTATATCATCTATAATAATAGCGTCTTTATCTTTAACATCACCTATAATATTCATAACTTCGCATTCATTAGCTCTGTCTCTTCTTTTGTCTATTATAGCAATATCAAGATTTAACTGTTTAGCTATAGCTCTAGCTCTTCCAACACCGCCTATATCAGGTGATACTATAATAGAATTACTCATATCAAGGTCTTTTCTTATTTTATCTAAGAAAACATTTTTTGATAACATATGATCAACTGGAATATCAAAAAAACCTTGTATTTGAGCTGCATGCAAATCAAGAGCTAAAACTCTATGAGCTCCAGCCTCTGATAAAAGATTAGCAACTAACTTTGCAGTTATAGGTACTCTAGGTTCATTCTTTCTATCTTGCCTAGAATATCCATAATATGGTATAACAGCCGTAATACGTTTAGCACTAGCTCTCTTTAATGCATCTATTATACAATAAAGCTCCATCCAACTTTCACTACTAGAAGGACGTCCTGTAGGTTGTATTACATAAGTATCTTTATTCCTAACAGTTTCTTCTATTTGAACGAAAGTTTCACCGTCAGCAAACTTCCTTATTTCCATATTGCCTAATTTTAAACCAAGATTAGCAACTACATCTTCAGACAATTGAGGATTTGCTGTACCACTTAATATTAATATCTCGTCTGTTATTCCCATGTAAATACCATTATAAGCAGAAAAGTTGGGGTGGAAGGATTCGAACCCTCGAATAATTGGACCAAAACCAATTGTCTTACCGCTTGACGACACCCCAGTATCAAAAAATAGATTCAATTAAATCTACAAAGTTTGATTATTTTACTATACAAACAAAATTTGTCAATACCTTTTAAACAATATTTTTAAAAAATAAATAAAAATATAATAAAAAATCATTGATAAAAAAACAAAATAAGTTATTATTGTTGCATAAAAACAATAAGGTTAATTATGAGCATTAATCTAGATAAATACGCATTAGTAGATTTTGATTTTATAAAAAATCATTTAGAAATTATTAAATTTCACTCCAAAGAAATAGTATGTTTGAATGAAGATAATATATGTTTATCTTTGCCGAATCATAAATTAGATATATTATTCGATAAAAATTATGTAAATTCTGATTTGTTCAGTAAATTTTATATAACAAAATCTTCTAAAGAAATATTAGATCTTATCTTAGAAGCTAAAGATAATAAAAACTACAAAGAAATAAAAAATATTAATCAATTCCTAAAAATATATAAAGACTGTTTGCCTGATTCTGAAATAACAAAAAGATTTGAATATGATATACTTGAAATTATTTTAAGAGAATCACCAAAAGCAAGGGCTATTTCATTAGAAAATCATTTGGATATATTAAATCAATACTATGATAAGCATTTATACAATGAAGCTATAGATTATATATTGGATATTATGACTGAACTTGCCTTCATAGAAAGAATTAACTTGATTCATTTGGTTAATGCCGCAAAAGACAGAATAAATCAAATATATTTTGACAATGTAGAATATTATGATACTCAGCATATATCAAATAATATAATACTATCTGTAACAAAATTAATTGATAAAATATATCCTAATATTGATTTATTCTACAAATTTGATACTTTCACTTGCAGAAACGTTATAGGACATGGAAACAGAGTATTTATAATGTTTATAGAATTTTTCCTATACTACAATGAGCAAGTAAAAAGTCAATTTGCATTAAAAACTATTGCTAATTTTAACAAAAAATTTAAAAAATATTATAAAAAGATATTTAAGCATTATAAAATTAATAAAAAAACTATAACTTTTGAAAGTATATTTAAAAACGGACTAAAAAAGATTTCATTACCTAATATAGCTATTTTTGCTGCTGGTGCTTTCTGGCATGACGTTGTAAAAATAAAACAATTAGATTATTTAAATATTAATAAATCAAAAGAATATAATAAAAAATCCACTTCTCATGCTATTAAAGGATATCAGTTTTTAAAATTATTCAGAAATTACAATGATGATATATCTTTGATTGTTGGAATGCATCATGAATACTATGGACATGGATACAGTGTTTTAAGAGCATTTATGCATAAGCAAATCAAAGAAAATAAAGAAATAAATCCTATATGGCTTATATCAAGTAATTCTGAAGATATAGAAAGACTTGAAAGTTTGGCATTCTTACCAGCTAAAATTTTGGAAATAGTGGATTTATATGATACTATAGTACTTCCTCAAAAGAATTATGACAGAAGCGGATTAGAAGCTAAAGAAGCTGTAAAACTTATATATAAAAATTATATTAAAGATGATACTCAAATAGACCCTATATTATTTGACTTATTTATTAACTTCTTAAAAGATGTAAAAAAAGAAGATGTTGTTAATCCTTTTGATGAACAATAATATTTATATACTCAAATATCATTATACCTTAATTAATTATGTTTTAAATGTATTGTAAGCAACTTGATTTTTTATAAAAATAATGTCTTTTGATTATATCAACAAATACATATCAGCAGTGGTTGAGAAAGTCAAAATTTTTCAGTATATACCTAAACAACTATACTTTGTCAAAAGTAAAGTTATATTTTTGTTTTTATATCTGGGGCTTTGCCCCATACCCCACTTCTTTTGCGACCGAAGGAAGTACTGTAAGTATTGCCACAAAGAAGCTATATCCTCGACAGGCTCGGATACGCTTCGCGAAAGGCTACATTTGGGCTTTAATTTAATAAATTATCTTACATGTAAGACAATTTTAGTATGATTTAGTACTAATTCTATCCTTGCACTTTTTGCAACTTTGACGAAGTCCGCAGAGCGTGTGCGGCGGGAAAAAGTTGACTAAAAAAATGACAAAGTTAAAAATTTTTGGTATATACTGAAAATTTTTAACTTTGTCATTTCATTGTTTATTACTTAAAATATTGTTATAATGATGATATCTTGACATTAAATAATAAAACGATTATACTATTAATTAGTCTAAAAACATACTATTTATAGGGGGTAATATAATGTTTATTTGTTTATATATATTTAAACTTTTAATAGATATTTTTATATCCTCCAAATTTTCTTTAACACATTGTTTTTCTTTTCTATAGGATTGATTATTAGTTTAAGTATTAATTATTAAAAAACTATTTAATTATTTTATTTGTATTGTAATTTTGCTATTAATTTTAGGAATTAAAAATGGAACTTAATAATAAAACTTTAATAGAAAATAGCAGTATAGGTTTATTTTCTAAATTTGCCATACCAAGCATATTAGGTATGATAATGGGAAGTGCGGCAGTATTTGTAGATGGATTTTTTGTAGCACATTTTATATCAGCAGAAGCATTTACAGCTATTAATATTGTTTGGCCTATAACAGCATTATCATTTGGTATTTATGTAATGCTTACGATAGGTTCTGTTGCTCTTGCAGGAAAATGTATAGGGGAAAATAATATAAGGCGTGCTAATTTGATATTCACTCAAACTTTAATAGTTGTTCTTACAATAGCTAGTGTTCCTCTTTTAATATCATATTTATTTAGGGAGGCTTTACTTCCTATATTTGGGGCACATGGAGAAGTTTATAATTTATCATTAGATTATATAGAAGGGGTATTATTTGCTACATTCTTTTGGGGAATGGCTTATGTTTTAAGTCAGTTTGTAAGACTAAATGGTTCTCCTAGATTCGCTTCCGCTATGTTTATAGTATCATCATTAGTTAATATGGTTTTGGATCCGCTTTTTATAGTGGTATTTCATTTCGGTATTGCTGGTGCTGCTTGGGCTACTGCTATTGCTCAGATAATAGCATTTATAATGGGATTATTATATTTCTTTAAACCTAATTGCAGGTTAAGAATAATAAAAATTTATGGAGGCTGGATATATATATTAAAAGCTGCTTTCAATGGTTTTTCAGAATTTTTAAGTAATGTATCATCAGGACTCATACCTTGGCTTTTTAATATAACAGCTTATAATATTTCAGGAAATAGAGGCATACTTGTTTATTCCGTAGCTAATTATGCTATAATGTTTTTTATAATGCTTGCTTATGCTATAGGTGAGGCATTAGAACCTTTAGTTAGTGTTTCCTATGGTGCTAGAAATAAAAACAGAATGAGAGATTTTTTAAAGATATCAGTCTTTTTGATTTCATCTATATCAATATTAGCTTCAGTTATACTTTTAATTAATCCTAGTTTACTGGTTAATATGCTTTTGAAAGATGTTGATGCTCAAACTTTTGATGATGCTATGTTTTTTGTAAGAACTTCAATACCTACATTTATAGGAATTGGAATCAATGTTATAATGAGTGCATATTATACATCTGTCCAAAAGGCTGGAGCTTCTGCTATTGTAGCTGCTTTAAGAAGTATGATTTTACCTGTTTTATTGGTATTAACTTTGCCTAATATATTTGGATTTATAGGGTTAGTATTAGTTTTACCTATAAGTGAAGTAGTTACTTTGTTGGTATCTTGTGCTTTATACAAAAATAGAAGTGCTGCCGTTTTAATTACTGATTGATTTTTATATATACCTAAACAACTGCATTTTTTCAAAAATAATTTTTTTAAATTTTAAATATCTGCGAGCAAAGGCACCACAAACAATAAAATTGACAAAATATATTTGTTTAGGTATATACATACTTGAAAATAAAATGATTTTTAGTACAATCTTTAATAATATTTTATGGAGATAATAAAATGAAAAAGAAAATAGATGTTTTAGATTATGCAGCTCATATACTTAAAGAAACTAAAAAAGGAATTATTGTAACAACCAAATCAAATAATAAAGTAAATGCTATGTCCATTTCTTGGGGAACTTTGGGTATAGAATGGAATAAGAATATATTTATAATTTTTATTAGAGAAAACAGATGTACTAAATCTATGCTTGATGAAACTAAAGAGTTTTGTGTTAATATTCCTACAAAAGATATAGACAGAAATATAATAAAAGTATGCGGTACAAAATCTGGACATGATACTGATAAAATAAAAGAACTTAATTTAACTTTGGAAGAACCTAATATTATTTCTGTGCCGTCAATAAAAGAATTGCCTTTGATACTTGAATGCAAAGTTATATATAGACAAAAACAAGATGATTCTCAAATACCTGATAGTATTAAAAAATATTTTTATCCTCAAGATGTAGACAGCAGTTTCTATGGTGCAAACAAAGATTATCATGTTGCTTATTATGGTGAAATAGTTGATAGTTATATTATAGAATAGGTTTAATATTAAATATAGTACTTTATGATAAAAATAAAATATATGATAACAAGGTATTAAATAATTAAAAATATTTTTTGTTTATTAAATATCTTGTTATTTTATTCTTTTTTATTGCTTATATTTTTTAATATGCTTTTTATTTCAAAAGGTGATAAATCTTTATTATTTTCTTTTAGAAGTGCTACTATTCCTGAAATGTGAGGAGCAGCAAAACTATTTCCTATCATCATCATATATGAATTATTAATCCAAGGTACTCGTATATATATTCCTCTAGCTAAAAATTCTATACGATTACTATTTCTGAAATAAAACTCATATTTATCATCACTTGCTATTGCCTCAACAGATATTACGGGTGATAATATAGAAGGTATGCTTGGTATAGGGTCATTATTTGCAGCTGCAACTAATGTTATATTATTATAATATGCCTTGTCTAATAAATTATAAAAATTACTGCTGTAAGTTTGATTAGTTGTTCCTAAACTTAAATTGATAACATCCATATCATTTTCTATAGCCCATTCTAAGCCCTTAAGGAACACATCTACTTTTCCTGATAATTTATTTCCTAATACTTGTATGCTATAAAGCCCAGCATCTTTAGCTATAGAATGTATTATGCCGGCACAAGCTGTACCATGTCCGTATTGGTCAAAACCTTTATAATCTTTTAATATAACTTCATTGTTTTCATATTCTATAACAACTCCTCCTTTTATAGCATTACTGCCTTTAAATGCATCATGTGATGATTCTATACCGCTGTCTATGATTCCTACTTTAACTCCCTTTCCTGTTAAATCTTTTAGTACTTCATTTTTATCCATATTGAAAATATTAGAATTCATAAATCATTTCCTCAATAATTTTTTTTCTAAATGAGATAGATAATTACTTAAAAATAGTTTGCAGAAATTTAATTCTTTTTCATCTATTTCTCCTATTTTATTTAATATTTCAGCTATTTTTAAATTTTCTTTTAATAATGGATTATTTGTATATGATGATAAATCTTGTTTGATTTCTTCTTTTTGATTATCTTCCAAATTTTTGATAGCAGATACAAAAATTTCTCTTATATTTCTATCTGTATAATTATCTTCAATTACAATAGAAGCTATTTTAGCAAATGAATATAGGTGATGCATATCAAGCTGAGAGAAATGACTATCATCTTTTTTATTTATAACTTCTAAAACTCCAATAACATTATCTTTTATTTTTATCGGTACTATAGCTATATCATCTATTTGTATATGTATAGTATCTTCTGTGTCATGCAAAGCTGAACTTACAGATTTATACATTTCTTTATTTTTTGATACATCAGCTATATTTAAAGCCTGTCCTGATATAAATACATTTCCTGTTATACCTTTACCTATAGGCACTTTAAAATTTTCAACTTTTTCATTGTTAAGAGTTTTATATGCTTTTAATTCTAAATATTCTCTGCTGTCATCTAATAATAATAAATGTCCTGCTTCAGAATCTGTAATGGAAACAGCAGTTTCTATTATTCTATTGAAACATTCTTCTTCTTGTTTTGAAGAAGTGAGTAAAAGTGCAAAATCTATTTGCTTAATTAAAGAAAAAAAATCTGACTTTTCCATTTTTTATTATACCCTTTTTATAAAAAATAAATTAATATTATATTATAAACATATTTATAATTAAAAAAATATGATTTATTTTATATAATACTATTTTTATATATTATAGCTATGTATAATATATATCATCACTATCTATAGTATATATTATAACTATACATTATAAAAATTAAAACTATAAACTTTTACATATTTTACTATTTTATTCAATTTATAAAAGGAAATTTAGTAGTTTTTTGTATATAGGATTATTATGTTTTAGAGTATATACCTAAACAATTATATTTTATTTTTTATATCTGGGGCTTTGCCCCAGACCCCACTTCTTTTGCGACCGAAGGAAGTACTGTAAGTATTGCCACAAAGAAGCAGGCACAGCCCGCCTTTGGCGAAAGGCCATATTTTAGCTTAAATTAATAGTTTATATTACATGTAAAACAAAATTAGTATGATTTAGTACTAATTATATCCTTGCACTTTCGCGAAGCGTATCCGAGCCTGTCGAGGATATAAGGTTCTTTGACGAAGTCCGCAGAGCTATGCGGCGGTAAAAAGTTGAATAAAAAAATGACAAACTTAAAAATTTTTAGTATATATATTATATATTTTTAATTTAAAATTTAGATTTCATAATACTAAAATTAATTTATTTTGACAATTCTATAAAACATAATTATAAAATTATTTTCCATAATCAGCTATCCAATTGCCTTTTTCATCATAATAATTTGTAGTTGGAACGCCATAATCATCATATTCTATTTTATAACTGGAATATCCTATAGTATTCATAGTAGGGTTTCCATTTGTATCAAAATATTTTTCCGCTATTTCTCTATTGTTTTCATCATATTCTATAAGAAATATAGCATAATTCAATTTTTTAGATAATACCAATTCATTGTTTGTTCCATAAAGCCTTAATGATACCCAATTGACATTATCATCATAAGTATTTGTCATATAAAAATATCCTTTACTTCCAATAACAGGCTCTCCATTAGTACCATAATTTTCCATAGAATGAATATAATATTTATCATTAAATCTTACTATTTGTCTGAAGAATTTTTCATAGCTTAATACAGGCTCATTATTAATACCGTAATTCTCTGTTACTCTAGTTCTTGTTCCTTCTTTTAAATAATATTTTATAGAGTATGCTATATTCTGATAATTAATAGTAAGCTTATTATTTGTATCACAATAAATATATACTTCATTATTATAGTTTGAACCTTCATATTTGCTATGATAATTTAGATTATTGGCAATGACAGGATTCATTTTTTTATCATAGAATGATGTTTTTATAATATTTAAATTTTTTATGCTGTCATCTTTTATAAAATAATCAGCAGCATCATATTTTAAATATTCGTATTTTACAGCATATATATTTTCTAAGCCATTTATAGGTTCATTATTAGTTCCGAAATAATATTCTTTAACCAGCATAGAATTAGAGTATTCATATTTAATTTTAGCTGCATTTATATAAGAAATGTCGCCTGTAGTTTCATACACATTTATATGGGCAGCATAGATTTTTGCTAATGTTAATTTATTATCAGTTCCATAAAATGATTTTTCTATTACATTACCTTTAGCATCATATTCATATTTTATTTTGTGAAGCATAGCCTTGTATTTATTGGTGTCGAAATAATTGTATTGATCTGTTATTAATATAGGTTCATTATTAGTGCCGTAGTAGCTTTCTTCAGTTTTTAATCCATGACTTCCATAACTTATTTTTCTCACAGCATAATTTTTTTGATTTAATATAAGATTATTATTATCATCATAATAGCTTTCTTCTACTACATTCCCTGTTCTATCATATTTTATTCTAGTATCAGCAAATTTAGAATTAAATCCGTAAAATCCCAAAACTAATTTATTATTAGTTCCATAATATTTTTTATTAGTTATTTGATTAAATTGATTATATTTATATTCTACTAAATGATAATATTCATATTGAATAGTTGGTTTACCTTTTATATCATAATAACTTTCTTCTATTACGTTAAATTTATCATCATATTTTATTCTATAAATAGCGTAATTGTCATCACATATAATTAAATTATCATTTTTATCATAATAGCTTTCTTCTATTAAGTTATCATTATCATCATATAGTCTTTTATATTTATGATATATTTCTCCTGTTATATATTTATTTGTATTTACATCATAGAATGAACCTTCTATTATATTTCCTTTATCATCGTACTTTATTCTATGAATACAGAATGAAATATAATTATCAATAATGTATGGAGTAAGAAATAAATTATTGTTTTCATCATAGCTTGTTATATTTGTAATATTACCTCTATTATCAATATCATACACTATAGCAGCACTTCCAAAATAATTTGATTTTATACTCTGATTATTTTCATCAAAGAAAGATTTTTTTATTAAATTGCCGTTTTTATCATAATCTTTTTTTATATAGGAATATCCATAATTTGTTCCTATATAAATTAGATTATTATTTTCATCAATAAATTCTTCTTTTATAAGATTGTAATTATTATCATAAGTAAATTGAAGTTTATACATTCCTTCGTTGTTAGCTTCTACATTACCGTCAAAATTGATACCATATTCAGAAATGACAGCACCATTATTATCTATCTCATATCTTTTACCATAAAATCCGTCTTTATCTGATATAGGTGTATTCCAAGCATCTCTGTAATAAAGCTCATTAGTTACATATCCATTATTATTATAAGAAACTTCATACCTTACTATTTCATTGCCTCCAGATATAAAAGGAAGATTGAATTCATTTTGAAGTTCTATTATTTTTAAATCAGCACTGTACTCTCTAATCATTACTATTTTATTATTATGGTCTTTACATACAACTCTTTTGGCACCGCCTCTAGCATCTATTTCTGGAATCCATACACTTATATTAAAATTATTTTCATCATCTCTAAGTCTTCCATAACTATTAACTCTTTTTACACTTTTTAAAGTTCTTCTCTGTTCTTCAAATATATATGTGATAGTTCTTTTGGAATATTGAGATTTAGTTAATTTGCCTATGCCTTTAGGAATTCCGTATTGATATACAAAACTATTATAGTAAGTAGTTTTTACTCTATTATAGTCCCAAGTAAATAATAGGGCGGATATTGATGCTATTAAAAGAGAAGCGGCTATTAATAATTTATTCCTTAATTTTCTTTTCTCTCTTAATTTTTCTCTTTGTCTTAATTCGTCAAAATTGCATGCTAATATGCAGGATAATATTTTTAATAATGCTATTTGTTTAGTTTCTTTTTCTTTTTGGTCATTTCTTTTTCTGACATCCGCTGCCAAAGGTTCTATATTTTTTATGACACCATTTTCTTCAATGTATGTTAATTCTTTATTAAATGCTTCATAAGGTTCACCATCTATTAATAAAGCTATGATTCTGTCAAAGCGTCCAAGCTCTTTGAACATTTTGATTTCTCGTTCAACCCAAACAGATTCAGGGGTATTTTTAGAACATATTACTACTAAATATTTAGAATGTATTAATGCTTTTTCTATACTCTTATTTAAATCAGAACTGCTTGGTAATTCTTCTTCATCTCTGAAAACTCTGCCTATTCTTTTAGGGAAACCTTTTTTTACAAATTCTTTAGGTACTCTCCAAGTTTCAAGAGATTCCAAAAGCCATTTGGCCCATTTCTTATCTTCTTCTAAATGTCTGTAGCTTATAAATACATCATAATTGTATATAATTTCTTTATCAGTCATCTTGCCGCTCTTTATAATATAACTTAGAAATTTTATATGTTTTTATGGTTTAATTTGGTTATACAATTTTTTATTTTATTATTATAAGCTAATTTTATTTTTTCTAAAGTATGATCTGATATATTATATTTGGCTTTTATGTCTTTTATTTTTATATCTTTAATTAGAAATGAAAAAACATACTCTTTATATATAATAAAACTATCCTCTATATATTCATGAGATTTATTTTTTACTTCTATTAAATTTGATAATTTTTCATTACACATATTGCATTTACTGCATACAACATCCATACTTTGTTTTATTATGGCTTCAATAAATAAGAATAATCCTTCTTTATACTCTTTATATAAATCATTTATTTCATTATCGGATATAGATAAATTTACAAGTTCATCATTAAATTCTTGTAATTCATATTTTGTATTTATTTTATTGTTCTTTTTTCTAAGGAAATCATTTACTCTTGAATTAATCATTATAAATATATATCCGTCTATTTTTTCATATCCATTTTTTTCAAAACCATTTCCTATTTTATTTAATAGTTCTATATATATTTCCTGCATAATATCATTGGCATCTTCATAGTTGCCAACTTTAGAGTATATTTTATAGATGTACGTTTTGTGATTTCTATCAATAGAATCAATTAAATCTAATATTTCCCACATAATTAATAATTTTTACCTATTTTATATTTTATAAATGAATTTAATTTTTTATTATTAAAAAGTATATCTCTCATCTTATCCAACAAATCATAGTTTACAATAAAATCAGTAGATAAACTTCTATTTGTAGAATTGTCATCTAATATATAATATTTAGTTACAAATTCTTTATCATTATCATTTAAATCTTCTATAATTATTTGATATTCTTCATTGTTAATTGCTATAGGTATATCTATTAATCCCATAGAATCTTTATATAATTCATCATTTGATAATTCATCAAATGGTACAAGTAAATTATGCAGTCTCATATGAGTTTTTATGAAATTTAAAGTTTCTTTTGTGTAATTAGAACCTATGCTGTCAAATCCGGATAATATTTTAGATACATACCATCTTTTATGTTCTAATCTTCTAAGTAAATCTATATCTTTTATTTCTTTTAAAGGAGTGTGTTTTCTTTTATCATTAAAATCTAATATTGATAATCCTATATAATCTAATTTAATATTAAGGAATCTTGCCGCATATCTGTTATCATTTTTTTCTCCTTCAGATAACATATTCCATATTCCATTATTATTAGCTGTTGGCATTTTACAATATTCAGAATGTATTTTTTTAGCTATTACATCTAAATCATCGTATTGTAGAGAATAGTCTATAGATGATAGGTAATTCATAGAAGCAAATATATCTATTCCTACTTTGTAGTATTTATTGTATAATTCTGGATTTGCTTCTAATATATTGGTTTTTGAATCTAAGTATACAAATATTTTTGGCTCATCTTTTAATGATAAATTTTTAAATAAAATTTGTCTAGTTTCTATTGCCCAATTTAATGAATTTTCTTCATTTTCAGCATAAATTAAACAAGAAGATAATTTATTTAACATCTTGGCTATGTTTTCAGGAATTTCATTATTTATAAATGAAGGATAATCTAAGAAATGCAAATTTGCTACTCTGCTTAATTCAGGAAGCTTATTTATTAATACATTATTATAAAATTCTTGATTTTTATCTACAAATATTAAATTAATATTATTATCTTTACCCACTACAAGAAGTATTAATTCTCTTATTATTTCTATAACATTATCATTTACACCAAAAATAAGTATTATTGGTTATTTTCCTTCATTAATATGAATATTTCTTACAACAGAATATTTAGCTATATTATCAATAAATAGTCTGATAGCATTCTTTTTAAAAGAAGAAAATCTTATATAAATAGGATCTCCATCATAAGATATAGGTTTAATTTTTTCATAGTTTTTATATTTATTATTATCTTCTATATCAACTTTCAATTCTATATTATGATTGATTTTATATGTTCTAATTATTTTAGAAGCTATGCTCATAGTTTCTATATTTTTATCATCATCTTCTGAAATGCAAAATATTTCATTGCATTTTAATATTCCAGCATTAAATAATGTAGAAGGTTGAGTATAATCACCTTTTAATTTTAATACCTTTTTATTGAAAATATCTTTAGAGTCAATTTCATCTTCATTACATATAAGTACTATTTTTTTATCCTTAGATATTCCATTAAGTACACATAATGACTTTGTATTACATCCGCATATTATGGTATGTTTTTTAAAAAATATTGAAATTACAGTTCTTGTTATTAAATCTGAGAATAGATTTTTAAGCATTTGGAACAATGCTCCAGCCAATGTTATAGGTGCTAAAAAACGAATTATATTAAGAAGAGGCGGTAATTCTTCCATATCAAAACTGGCTTCTAATTGGAATATTTGTAAGGTTTTATAGAATGCTGTCAATATACTAATATTTTCATTGTATTCAGTTAAACAAAAATCCTTCCAAGCAATTATTCCAAGTATTGATATAAAAACAAAAGATATAACCCAAGCAACGGTCATACTGAAATATGATGCTTTTTTATATATTTTTTCACCTATTATTTTTGAACATGTATCACTATTAATGCTGTTTAATAAGTTTTTTTTTATATCATCTAAATTCTTATTTGTATCTATATTTAATATAAATGGATTTTTATAATAATTTTCAAGTAATGATGTTGGTATATTATATTCCTTTTTATGATGAGTGTTTATGTAATTTTCTATATTGGTATTACTGTCTGTTATAAATATAGATATATCTGTTTTATGTGATATTAATGATATTAACTCTTGATTTGTAATATCTTCATCAATAACGAAACTTGAATTAGATTTTTTTAAGATAAATTCTATATCTTTATTATCCTTTTCTAGTTTGTTTTGAGTAATTATATCTATGACAAGCTGATATTCTATTGCTAATTTTGAAACAGCTATTTCTATATCAGAATATAATGTTGTATATAATTTTACCAATCTTTTAGGATAAATTCTTCTTAAATGATTTATTATATAGGAAAAAGATTCTAATATTTTGTCTTTATCTACATTCTTTGATAGATCTGATATATATATAGTTATAGGGTGATTCATAATAACCTTCAATTAAGTGATTTCATAATATAATAACTCATATTTGAATATGAAGATATCTTCACAATATTGCATATATAAATAAATACGTAATTTTGTTATTATGTAGATTTTTTTATAATAAAAATTCTATTTTTTTCATAAAAAATATCTTCCTGATTATAGTTTGAGAATAATGTGTCTTTAAAAACACATAATCTTTTTTTATCTTTAGTTTTAAGATTTATAATCCATAGTTCTGAAGGAATATTTTTTATACATTCAATATTTCCTGTAATATATATATTTGAATTATCAAATGTTAAATATACAGGCAAATCAGAATCTATATAATTTAATTTTATTGTTTTTTCATTTAAATTTTTACTATATCCAACAACTTTACTTTCTTCTTCTGGTTCATCGTACAATATAAAATTATCATTAGGTATTGAGAAACATATAATATCATTTATTTTCAAATATTTTTTTAAATAATCATGAGTAATATTTTTGATAATAGAATATTTTTCATCTAATAATAAATGATCAATATTGCTTTTATTATCATTGTTTGAAGAATCTAAGATTATTTTATCAAACATTGTTAAATTTTTTTTATTAAGATTTTTTTGCATAAAAATATCTGTGAAATATTCCATTATTAGTTCCTCAATGTTTTTTTGGTTTTCTAACATAACATCTTCCACTATATAATACGTAAATTATAAAAATAACATTATTTTTTATTAAAAATTATCGGTATATTTTTATACTTGCAGATAATAATTATTTTTGATATTATTTATTTTAATTTTTTCGATTATATTTATCTAATATATATTTTATTAATATTGAAGGCTTATTGATGGAAGTTTATGATATTATAAATGCATATATTGATATGTCAGTAAATAAGAATAATGTTGATGCTGTAGTGTTGTCTGGTTCTAAAACAAGTTCAATTAATGATGAAATGTCAGATTATGATATATATGTATATTCTAAAGATAGGGTAGATATTGATATAAGGAAAAGTTTTGCTGAGAAGTATGCATCATATTCTGAAATAGGAAATGATTATTTTGAACATGGAGATGAACTTATACTAAAAGAAAGCGGTATATGTTTAGATTTCATGTATAGGGATTTGTCTTGGGTAGAAGCTGAAATTAATTGGGTTTGGAAGGAATGTAATGCTAAAATAGGGTATACAACTGCATTTTTATACAATATTAAGCATTCTCAAATACTTTATGATAAGAACAATGAGTTTCAAAAATTACAAGATGAATTAAATACAAAATATCCTCAAAAACTGAAGAACAATATTATAGAAAAGAATTATCAAGTTATGTATGCTAAAAGAATGGCTTCATTTTATGAGCAATTAGAAAATGCAGTAAAAAGAAACGATATAGTAAGTATTAATCATAGAATATCAGCTATATTATCATCTTATTTTGATATTTTGTTTGCTTTGAATGAACAGTTGCATGTAGGTGAGAAGAAACTTGTAGGATATGTATTGCAATTATGCGATAAAATACCTTGTAACTTTGAAAATGATATAAAAAATGTTGTATATGTTAATGCCTTTGATATAAAAAATGAAAATATTTTAGAAAAAGTAAAAAATCTTATTGAAAATATTTCAAAAATTATGTAGATTATTTTTTTATATTTTCATTAAATTATTGTATTATTTTTATTGTATTGAAAATAATTTTATGTTATATTATAATATAACAGTTAATTTTTTAGTTTAGGGAAAAATCATGGATAATTTAGAGGAGCTTCATAGCTTTTTAAAAAACAGCATAGAAAATGCTAATACTCAAGCCGAAATAGATGATATTAGAATTCGCTATTTGGGACGTAAGGGGCAGATTACAGAACTTTTAAAAAATCTATCTTCTATAGAAAATATAGATGAGAAAAGAGAGTTCGGAAGAAAAATCAATGAAATAAAAAATTATTGTGAAAATGCCTTATCTGAAAAGAAAAATATGCTTTCAGAGAGGGAATTTCTTTCATCTTTGGAAAAAAATAAAATAGATATAACTATGCCTGGCAGAAGACCTAAAGCAGCCAGTCTTAATTTACTTACTAGAGTAGAAGAAGAAATAGTATCTATTTTAACAGAAATAGGATTTAGAGTAGTAGAAGGTAATGAAATAGAAGATGATTTTCATAATTTTGAGGCTTTAAATATTCCTTATTATCACCCTTCAAGAGACAGCCATGATTCTTTCTTTATTTCTAAAGAACATGTACTTAGAACACATACATCAGGTATGCAGATAAGAACTATGTTAGAAACTCCTCCTCCTATAGCAGTAGTTTCCCCAGGAAAATGTGCTAGAAGAGATGCTATAGATTCAAAGCACTCTCCAGTATTCCATCAAATAGAAGGACTTATGGTAGATCATGGAATAAGCTTCAATGATTTAAAAGGTATATTGGAATTATTCTGTAAAAAAATGTTCGGAGAAAAGACACAGATAAGATTAAGACCAGATTATTTCCCATTCGTAGAGCCTGGTGCTGATTTGAGTGCTACTTGTGTAATTTGCGGCGGAAGCGGATGTAAAACTTGCGGCGGTGAAGGTTGGTTGGAACTTATGGGTGCTGGTATGATACACCCTAATGTATTTAAGCATGTTGGTTATGATATTACTAAATATACAGGTTTTGCTTTTGGAATGGGTATAGAACGTGTGGCAATGATTAAATATGGTATTACTGATATAAGAATGTTCTATGAAAATGATTTAGATTTCTTAAAACAATGGTAATTAATTATTTTTAATATGTTATTATAACATTTTACATATAAGTGAATTAAGTTGAGGATATAATAATGAGAGTTCCATTAAGTTGGCTTAAAGAATTTGTTAATTTAGACGGTTTCAGTGTAGAAGAAATCGCAAAGAAAATAACACTTGCTGGAAGTGAAATTTCATCAATAGAAACAACAGGAGGCGATATACCTGGAGTTATCATTGGTAAAATAATATCTGTGCATAAACACCCTGATGCAGATAAATTGAGTGTATGTAAAGTAGATATCGGAGATGGAGATGTTTTGTCAATAGTTTGTGGAGCTCCTAATGCTAGAGAAGGGATATATGTTCCTATTGCAACAATAGGTGCTAAACTTCCTAATGGACTTACTATAAAAAAAGCTTCTATACGCGGTTTTGAAAGTAATGGTATGATATGTTCAAGAACCGAATTAGGATATGAAGAAATAGAAGGCGTTTATGGTATTTGGATATTAGATGATGATATTGAAAAAGTACATGCTGATAAAGACAGTATTTTAGGTAATTCACTTTCTACTATAGTAGGAAGTACTGATCATATATTCAATGTTGAAATTACAGCAAACAGAGGAGATTTGGTTAGTATTATAGGTTTTGCCCGTGAATGTTCTTTGGTATTAGAAAGAAGGGTTAGTATTCCTTCTGTTAATGCTTATGAGGCAGCAAGCGGTAATATTGATATTACAGTTGAAAATCAAGAAAATTGTTATAAATATGTAGGCAGACTTATAAAAGATATAACAGTTGGACCTTCTCCAGATTGGATGCAAAACAGATTAAAAATGTGCGGAATTAATCCTGTTAATAATATAGTAGACGTTACTAATTATGTAATGTTGGAATATGGTCAGCCTTTACATGCTTATGATTTTGATAAAGTAAAAGACGGTAAAATTATAGTTAGAAATGCTAGAAATGGTGAAAAAATAAAATTATTAGACGGCAGAGAAGTTGATCTTACAGAAGATGTTTTAGTAATAGCAGACAGTGAAAAGCCTATAGGTGTTGCTGGTGTTATGGGCGGTGATTCTACTAAAATAGAGCCGGAAACAAAAACTATTTTAATAGAAAGTGCTTATTTTGATCATATAGCAGTAAAAAAATCTACTATAGTTACTAATACAAAAACAGATGCTTCATATAGATTTGAAAGAGAAATAGATCATACTCTTACAGTTGCAGCTCTAAATAGAGTTGTTGATTTAATAGTTACTTTAGATAATGGATGTAAAATAGCTTCAAGATCTAAAGAATTAAATGTAAGACAATTCGATTCAACTATTATAGTATTCGACTGCGGACTTGTAAAAAGATATTTAGGTCTTAATATGAGCAAGATGGAAATATCTTCAATATTTAAAAGATATGGATTTAAAGCAATTGCTCTTGGAGAAAATAATTTAAAAGTTGAAATACCTTGCTACAGACATGATTTATCTATAGCAGAAGATTTAATAGAAGAAATTGCAAGAGTTTACGGTTATAATAATATAGATTCTAATGTACCTCATATAAAATGTAATCCTATAAATACAGATTATGCTGAATTGAGTTTTGTTAAGCATAGAATGGCTTCTTATGGTCTTTATGAAACAAAACAATATTCTATGGGAGACAGTAATATATTCAAAGCTCTTGGAATAGAGGAAGAAAAACTTATAAAAGTTGCTAATCCTTTAACAAGTGAAATGGACGTTTTAAGACCTACTACTTTAGCTTCTTTACTTAATAGTGTGGTTTATAATCAGAATCACAGACATAAAAACGGAGCATTATTTGAAGTAGGAAATATATTCTATAAAGGCGGAGAGAATTTCATTGAAGAAAAACATCTTTCTGCAGTTATGTTCGGATTATATCAAGAGAAATTATGGAATAAAGAATCAAGAGCTTATGATTTCTTTGATATGAGCGGTGTAATAGAAGAACTTTTAATAAAAGATTTAAGATGTTCAGATTACAATTTAATACCAAAAGAACATAATTGGTTCATACCTACAATGTCTGCTGAAATATCAGTATTCGGAGAAAAAATAGGTGTTATAGGAAGACTTCACCCTAAGATTTTATCTGTTTTTGAAATTTCTACAGATGTATATTTCTTAGATATTGATATTAGAAAAACTCTTAAACTTGTTAAAGAAAGAGTGAAAAAACAAAAGTTAAGAGAAGTTGGTAAGTATCCTGCAGTATTCAGAGATTTAGCTTTGGTTTGCAGCAATGATATAGAATTTAATAAAGTTATTAAGTCTATAGTTAGATTCAATAATATTATACAAAATGTTGATGTTGTTGATAGATATGTAGGCGAACAGGTAGAAGAAGGTAAACAATCTATTGCTATTTCTATAACTTATTATGATCCTAATAAGACTTTGAGAGAAGAAGATATTAATAGCGTTGAAAAATCTTTACTTGAAATGTTAAGTACAAGATTTAATATTACTTTACGTTCTTAATTGATTGTAAATATAGGAGTTATTATAATGGAATATTATATAATTACTTGGACTGATATAGATGAGGCTATTGAGGTTCTAGCAAAACAAATAGAAGATTCTAAAATTCATTATGAGGTTATTTATGGGCTTGCACGCGGAGGCTTAGTACCTGCTGTTATGCTTTCTCATAGATTAAAGATTCCTATGGTTCTTAATATGGAAGAAGTTTGGAGATTAAAAGTTAAAAATAAATCAGTTTTAATCGTTGATGATATATCAGATACAGGCGAGACATTAAGATACTTTGATGATCAGAAATTTGATATTGCTACACTTTTTGTTAGAGAACATACAAGTAAAATAAAACCTAAATATACATATAAAAATATCAATCATGATAATTGGCTTTTATTCCCTTGGGAAACTCAATCTTCAAGTAAATAAGATTTAAAAATATTATTAAATTTTAATAGAGACAAACATTAATTTATATTTTGTATAAGTTAATGTTTGTTTTTTTATTTTTAAATATAAAGTAATATATAATTTACTTTCGCTTTGACAAAGTTTTTTATTTTATGTATAATTAATAAAAAGTTGAATATTATGAATCAGGAAGTTAAAAGTTATATACATGATAAATTAAAGCGTATTCCGGATAAGTCCGGAGTATACTTTATGAAGGATTCCAAATCCGAAATAATTTATATAGGAAAGGCTAAATCTTTAAAAAAAAGGGTATCATCATATTTTAATAATTCTAATAAAGATGCCAAAACAACAGCATTAGTTGAGCATATTAGAGATATAGAATATATACTTACAGAGAATGAGGTTGAGGCTTTAATATTAGAAGCTGAGATGATAAGAAAGCATAAACCTCATTATAATATACTTCTTAAAGATCAGAAATCATTTCCATTTATAGCCATTACAAATGAACATTTTCCAAGAGTTATTAAAGCCAGAAATGTTATAGATAAAGAGAATGCCAGAAAATACAAAAAATATTATGGGCCTTATGTTGCGGCTGAAAGGGCTGATAATATAGTTAAGTTTATAATAGATAATTTTAAATTAAGAAGATGTAAATATGATTTTCCATTAAAAAGACCAATAAGACCTTGTTTGTATCATCATATAGGAAAATGTACTGCTCCTTGTGCCGATTTAATCAAAGAAGAAGATTATGATAAAACAATTGATGATGCCGTTATGGTGCTTGAAGGAAATGTTGATGAACTCGTTGCCAGATTAAAACAGGAAATGTTTGAACATGCTGAAAAGTTAGAATTTGAAGCTGCAAAAGATTTAAGAGATAAAATAGATTTGCTTAAATATATCACAGTAGAACAAAGTATATATGTTCCGGAAAGCGATGATATTGATATAATAGGTGCCTATGGAGAAAATGGCAATTATGTTATTGTAATATTATCAGTAAAAGGCGGAAAACTCATAGACAGAAAAACTTTCAGTATGCAGTCTCCTAATAATGACGATGATTATGAAGAAAAAGGATTATCAAAATATTCAGAAATACTTTCTGCATTCTTTACTCAATATTATACTCATGCTAATTTGATACCTGCTTCCATATCTACAGATTTTCCTCTTATAGATGTTGATATTATAAAAGATTATCTTAAACAAGTAGCAGGCAGAGATGTTGAAATAAGACTTGATAAAAGCAGAAAAGGTTTAATGGCAATAGCAAATGAAAATGCCAAGCATTTATTTAAAGAGAAAACACTTGTAAGAGAAATACCTTTAGGCATAACAAGGCTTCAGGAAATATTCAAATTGAAGAAGGCTCCTACTATAATAGAATCTTTCGATATAGCCCATATTCAAGGAAGCTATACTATGGCTGGAATGGTAAGATTTGTTAATGGAGTATCTGATAATAAGAATTACAGAATATTCAATATGAAAACAGTTACTGGTATAGATGACTTCGCTTCCATAAAAGAGGCAGTATATAGAAGATATAAAAGACTAAGAGATGAAAATTTAACTTTTCCAGATTTGATACTTATAGACGGAGGACGCGGACAGCTTAATTCAGCAATAGAGGCTTTGAAGGAACTTGATATTAAAGGACAGCCTATAATGGCGCTTGCTAAGAAGTTTGAAGAAATATATTTACCCAATATGGATAAGCCAGTTCAATTGAGCGACAATGAACCGGCAAGACTTTTCTTACAGAAGGTTAGAGATGAAACTCACAGATGGGTTAATACAAGTCATGGTAAAAAGAGAAGCAGAGAAATGGTTAAAAGTGAATTAGAAAAGATTGAGGGACTTGGAAAGAAAGGAATAGAAAAGTTATATGCCCATTTTATTAATATAGATAATATTAAAAATGCTTCATTCGACAGCATTAGAAGCATACCTGGAATCAGTTATAAAGTAGCTAATAATATATATGATCACTTCCATAAATAGTTGTTCTAAATAAAAAGGATAATAACTTATGCTTGAGAATAAATATAATGATGAAGCTTTTTTTAATAAATACAGCGAAATGGAAAGGTCTAAATTTGGACTTAGTTCCGCAGGAGAATGGGAGAGTTTAAAAAATATACTTCCTTCTTTTGAAAATAAAAATATTTTAGATTTGAGATGCGGTTACGGCTGGCATTTGATTTATGCTGCCCAAAATAAAGCTAATTTGGCAGTTGGTTGTGATATATCAAGTAAAATGCTTGATGTGGCTAGAGATAAAACTAAAAACATTAATAATATAAAATTGATATTATCTTCTATTGAAAGTATTGATGAAAATATAAAAAATTATGAAGAATTAAAGAATATAAAATTTGATATAGTTTTAAGTTCTTTGGCCTTACATTATGTAGAAGATTTTGACAAAATAGTGAAAACAGTAAAAAGTCTTTTAAAAGATGACGGATACTTTGTATTTTCAGCAGAGCATCCAATATTTACAGCTTATGGTACTCAGGATTGGCTGTATAATGATAATGGTGAAATAGTTTGTTTTCCTATTGATAATTATTTTTATGAGGGAAAAAGAAATACAAAGTTTTTGGGTGAAAGTGTTGTTAAATATCATAGGACAATAACAACTTATATTAATACTCTTATAAATAATGGATTTATTATAGAAAATGTTACAGAGCCTACACCTTCAGAAAAAATGCTTGAAGATAATAAAGAAATGCAAAATGAATTAAGACGCCCAATGATGATTATAATAAAGTCAAGAAAATATTGTTTATAGTATTTGAAATAATTATTATTTTATTATATAATTTTATAGAAATTTAGGGGAGCTTGTAAAGGCTGAGAGTAAGTTTATTTTCTTTATTATAAACTTAGACCCTTATAACCTGTTGGATAATGCCAGTGTAGGGAAATATTTTGTTTTATGCAATTCATTTTACACGTCTTAAAATAATCCAATAAAAGTTTTCCTAATAATTTTATTTTAAAGGATTAGTATATGAGTACTTTACAAGAAGAAATATTTCAATCTATAACAAATATGAAATCAAAATGTCCATTAGTTCATAACATTACAAATGATGTTGTTATGCAAATTACTGCTAATGCTTTGCTTGCAGTTGGAGCTTCTCCAGTAATGACTTATGAGAAAGAAGAATTTGAAGATATGCTTTCTATTGCTTCATCGCTTGTTATTAATATTGGAACATTAACTCAAATTTCTATTGAGGCTATGTTCAAGGCTGCAGAAATAGCAAATAAAAAGAATGTTCCTTTTGTTATAGACCCAGTAGGAGCAGGGGCAACAAAATTAAGAACTAAAACAGCTATTGATATAATAAAAAATTATAATCCAAAAGTTGTTAGAGGAAATGCCTCTGAAATAATGGTTCTTGCCGGAGAGAGTATTAAAACTAAGGGAGTAGACAGCACAGCTAATGTTAATATGGCACTTGAGGCAGGCAAGCATTTAGCTAAAGAATATAATACAGTTGTAAGCATAAGCGGAGAAACTGATATTATAACAGACGGAAATAGAGTTTTATATGTAAGCGGAGGTTCTCCTTTAATGCCTGTTAATACTGGTATGGGCTGTACATCTACTGCTGTAACTGGTGCTATGATTGCAGTTGCTGAGCCTTTGATTGCTGCTGCTTCTGCTATGAGCATAATGGCTTCAGCTGGTGAAAAAGCTTCAAAAAAAGCTGAAGGTCCTGCTAGTTTTGCAGTTGCTTTTATTGATGAGCTTTATAAACTTGATATCAATGATGCTTCTAATAGAGTAAAAGAATAAAGAATAGCGGGAGTTTTTATTAGGCAATGGATTTTAAAGTTTAAGTCCATTGCTTTTTATTTTTATAAATATTAGTTTATAATTTATTTAAGTATATACTGAAAATTTTTAAGTTTGTCAATTTTTTAATCTATTGTATAATAACAATATGGATTTTAATTTAACAGACGAAGAAATA
>NZ_CALXRM010000045.1 GCF_944390845.1 uncultured Brachyspira sp. | reverse complement strand
TTTGTAGCAATTTAAATTATAAGGAATACCTTCTTTTTTTAAACTAAAAATGTGCAATATCTATGGCTCTTAAACAATATTAATAACTTCCATATTATTGACTTTTAATAGTTTTTATTATAAAATATTGCACAAATATTTAGAAAAAATAATTTATCATTAAATAAATATATTAATTAAGGAGAAAGTGAATATGTCATCTATTAAACCATTAGCAGATAGAGTACTTTTAAAAGTATTAGAACAAGAAGAAAAAACTTCTAGCGGAATACTTCTTCCAGATACAGCTAAAGAAAAAACTCAAAAAGCAGAAGTTGTAGAAATAGGCGACTGTGAAGATATAAAAGTAAAAAAAGGCGATATAGTTATATATGATAAATATGCTGGTATCCAAATTAAAGAAGGCGATACAGAATATTTAATAGTAAAAAATGAAGAGATAGTTGCTCTTATAAAATAATTTAATAGCTATAAATAACGAAAAAATAAAAAAGAACACTTATCTTAAAAAAGATGGTGTTCTTTTTTTACTTATCAGTATTTGTTACAGTTATAATAGTGTTAATAAAACTTTTTCGTATCATAAAAATTAATAAGGTTAAATAATATAAAAAATTATATTATTTAATTTTATTAATTTGTTCGATAATTATATTATTCTAACTAAATTAAACAATATCATTTCTTAATTAGGAGTTTTTGTGTAAATGCTAAAATATTTTATAATATTTCTTTTTGCAATATTAAATGTAATATATGCACAAGAAAATACTAATAAAACTTCAGAATATACATTTACCTATGAAAAAGAAAATACATTCAATATATCTGACACTAACTCCTCCAATGAAGTTTCTATAATGGTTGAAAGAAGAGGACTTCCTCTTGTTAATAGATTAGTAAGATTTACATCTTTAAAGCCTGATTTATTCGATTTTGAAGTGCCTAATGCAATACCAAATAATGAAGAAGTTCTATTAAAAGATATAGAAGAAGATGATGAAGAAAAAAATAACACTGAAGAAACTGTAAACACAAATACTACTGCATATACTAATGTTTATGTAGTTCCAACTGATGAAAATGGTGTAGCCAAAGCCAAACTTAATTTAAAAGATAAAGGCGAAGGCGTTGTACTTATGCATATACTTTATGTTGGTTCAACTGGAAATACCAATATATCTTATGAAGAATATTCTTATGTAAATATTATAAATGATGAAAAAAATACTATATCCGCAAAATTAATAAATGGCGATACAGCTAATTTAAATATTAACAGTTCAATAATAATAACTTTAACTCTATTCCCGGCACTATTTCTTGTATCTATAGCTTTAATATTTATAAGTTATTTTAGACATATATACAGTGAATACAGAACTGCTAAATCAAAAATAGTAATGTACACTTTCTTTGGATTTAATTCTATAAAAAAGAATTTTAGATTAATGCTTTTTATTATTTTTATGGAATTAATAATAGTGGCAAGCTTTATGTTTTTAGATAGCTATATCTTCTCTGTATTATTGATAGCATTCTTTATAGCAGGATTCTTAGTGAAAAGAGAAAAAATGTATGCTATAGCTTTTTTCATACTAGCATGCATTTCTATGATATATTTATACCTTGATACATTTACAAAACATATAGGATTAGAATATATAATAAATAATCACTTAATGGAAAATCCTATATTTATATTATTCTTATTTATGATACTTACTTCATTAGCCGGAGGAATATATATACCTATATGTATATTAGTATTATACAAAACAGCTTTTATTATAAGTGATTTATCTATAATATTAGCATTAGTTGGTATATTTATAGCATCTATTTTTTATATTGTAAAAGTGAAAAAAGGAATACCTTTCTTATACTCACTTAATTTACTAAAAATAAAAGATTGATAATATGATTTTTGATTTGCTTAGAGATTTAGAAATACTTATATCTGATATCACATTCAGCGGCATAAATAACATCGACTATAGTATAGTGGATAAAATAGAAAATTTGGCAAAAAAATTTAAAAAGATATCAATGAATCATATAAAAGATATGCTTGATGATTTTGCTAAGTCTATAAGAGAATATAAAACTAATGAAAACAAAAAAGAATATATAAAACAAGTAGCAGATAATATATCAAAAATAGAATTTTATTTAAGAAATGCTTTATCATACGAATAAAAATATATTATTATCTTTTAATATATCTTTCCATTTCTCTATCTAAAGTTTTTCTTCTTAGAGTTTCTCTTTTATCATGTAATTTTTTACCTTTAGCTAAAGCCAATTCAACTTTTACTTTTCCCCTAGCAAAATAAAGCTTAACAGGTATAAGTGTAAGTCCTTGTTCTCTAATCTTACCATATAAACGTTTTAATTCACGTTTCTTCATTAAAAGTTTTCTTTCTCTTAAAGGTTCATGATTATTTCTATTGCCAAAATGATAAGGAGAGATATGCATATTCACTATAAATAGTTCACCCTTTTTGAAAGAAGCATAACTATCTGCCATATTAACACTGCGTTCACGTAAAGATTTTACTTCTGTGCCTAATAAAACTATACCTGCCTCAAATTTCTCAATTACTTCATAATTGAAAAGGGCTTTCTTATTCTTTGCTATTTCTCCAGATGAAATAGTATTATTGTCCTTTTTATCTTTTTTAGCCATAATTAATTACCAAATCTTAAAGTATATAGATTATACAAAAATAAATCAATTTGTCAATTATTATATTAACAAATGATTTTTTTTCTCTCTCCCCGCCCTTTTATCCTTATTACTTAATTAAAAATAGAATTCCATTTTCCTCATAACCTCAAAAGAAATAAGACACCCACCCAAGCGAAAAATTTCAATTTAATGTCTTTAACGCACGGTTAATGAACTATAATATATAATAAAAATTGTATTTTAATATAACTATATATTTTAGCTTCATTCTGCGTGCGGTATAAATACAATCAATTAAAAAAAATCTAGGGTGGGAATTGCTTTTTCTATTCAAAATATTAAGGAAAATAAAACTTCAAATTTCTTAATGGTATATAAAAAGAAAATGGGCGGGCATCAGAATAAAATGCCAACCCATATAATTTAATATTAAATAGCTTATTAATTCATAGAACTAAGCATGTTATTCATATCATTAATCTCTTTTTCCTGAGCTGTTATAATTCTGTAAGCAATCTCTTTTATCTTGTCATCTTTTGTTGCCTCCAAAATTTTCCTAGATACATCTACAGCACCTTTATGATGAGGTATCATTCCCTTTAAGAAATTGATATCATCATTTTCTGTTACTTTAATAGATGACATAGCTTCCATCATATTATTCATAAGAACTTCCATTTCATCTCCGAAAGCAGCTGTATCTATATCATCATAATTTGTATTTTTAGCTTTTAATTCATCAATTAAAAGTGTAAACTCCTCAACCTCTTTTTCTTGAGCTTTTATTATATTATTAGCTAAATCAATTAAAGCCTGATTAGTTGTTGTTTCTAATAATTTTTTTGAAGATAGTATAGCACCTTGATGATGCGGAATCATATTAACTAAAAAGTCTACATCAATATTAGCTGTTTTCTCAAATGGCTTCTCCATCATAGGAGCATGCATTAAACTAATAATATCTGAACCCATACTATGATGAGCAGAATGATCCATAGCAGCATTTGCTGTTTCATTGGTATTTTTCTGTCCGCAAGAAATAATCAAAAGAGATAATAAAGTAATAAATATTGTGACAATTTTTTTCATTTTTTATCCTTTAATTTTATTCAGTTTTATAACATAAGAATATAAAAAATGTAAAAAATGAATTATTATAATGAAAAATTAATCATCATCAAATATAGGTTTTTGAATGATTTGTATAGTTTTGTTAATTTTATCAGATTTTCCGAAATATGCATGAACAAAAGGAATAGATACTATTTCATCATTTTCTGCTAATTTTATTTCAAGCACATAATTAGAAGGCAGGCTGTATACATCAACCACTTTTCCATATAAATTATTATCTAAATCAATAATTTCATATTCTATTAATTCAGCCTCATAGAAAGTATCATCATCTAACTGAGGTAGGAAAGAGGAATCAATAAATATATCAGCACCAATAAAAGCTTTAGCCTGTTCAATATCATCAATATCTTTTAAAGCCAGTACGAAAGCCTTATTTTTCTTTTTAACATTTAAAACGGTAAATGTCTGATTGTTAATAATTATAGGTATATCTTTATTTAAAACAGGAAGAGAGGCGAAGTAATCTTTATCAAGAAAAGCTACTTCAACCTCTCCTTTTAAACCATGTATACCTGTGATCTTGCCGTAAAAAATAATCAATTGTCAATAATCTCAAGCATTACACGTTTACCACTTTTCATGGAAGCTGCAAAAAGAATAGTACGTAATGCATGCGCAATACGACCTCTTTTACCTATAATTTTACCTATGTCGCTTTGGTTTACTTTCAATTCCAAAATCGTACTCTTCTCACCCTCAATAACCTTAACACTAACACCCTCAGGCTCATCCACTAACTTTTTAGCCAAATACTCAATAAGCTCTTTTTCTTCCGTCATAGCACACTCCTTTATATATTATAAGACGTAAATTAAGCTTCGCTCTTTTCCTCAGTAGATTCAGGCTTAGCTTGTTTACGATGTTTGCGTCTTTTTTCAGGATTTTTTAATGCTCTTTTCTTTTTACGTTCAAGAGGAGCACCATTATCTTTTTCCATTAAACCTTCTTTGATAAGAATACTTTTTACTACATAAGTTGGCTGTGCACCATTAGAAAGCCATTTTTTTAAACCTTCTATGTTTAACTTATACAATACATCTTTAGCTTTAGGATTAAACCAACCTAGCTCTTCTATAAAACGACCATCGCGTGGGAAACGAGCATCTGCAGCTACAATACGATAATGAGGCTCATGTTTGCGACCTATACGTTTTAATCTTAATTTTACCACCTTTCTTTTCCTCCAAACTTTTAATTACATTAATTTGTTTAAATCATCTATAGACATACCCATACCCTCTAGGGATTTTGCGAGCTTATCCATCTTCTTAGTGCTGCCCATCATGTTTTTCATCATGTTAAATTGCTTTATTAGCTGATTAACATCATAAACACTTTGACCGCTTCCTTTAGAAATTCTCATTTTTCTTGAATTATTTAAAGGAAATAGGGCTAGTCTTTCTTTTTTAGTCATTGATTGTATGATAGCTTTGTACTTCTTGAATTTTTCTTCTTCACGGCTTAAAAGTTCAGTATCAACATTTGCCATACCAGGTATCATAGATGTCATTTTGCTTAATCCGCCCATTTTGGTAGTAGCTTCTATTTGCTTCAAGAAATCATTATAATCGAAGTTGTTTTCTATAACTTTTTGAAGCATTTCCTGAGCTTCTTTTTCACTTATAGCAGCACGGGCTTTCTCTACAAGTTTAACAATATCACCCATACCGAGTATTTGACCTGCTACTCTTTTAGGATCAAACACATCGATATCGTCAATATGTTCTCCGACACCGACAAATTTAACTGATGAACCAGTAGCATACCTTAATGATAAGGCAGCACCGCCTCTTACACCAGAGTCAAATTTTGTAAGTATAACACCATTTATGCCAATATTGCTTTGAAAACTTTTAGCAACATCATACACACTTTGACCTGCTGTAGAGTCAACTACCAATAATTTTTCTGTAACATCGGCAGAGTTTACAACACGTCTAAGTTCAAGCATCATATCTTCATCTATTTCCAAACGTCCTGCAGTATCCACTAATATCATGTTATACTGTTCTTTTTTGGCTATAGCTAAAGCTTTTTTAAGGATTTTATATGCTTTTTTCTCTTTAGTGTCTATATGATAAGGAACTCCAACTTCTCTTGCCAATACTGCAAGCTGTTCCATAGCTGCTGGTCTATGTACGTCAAGACCAACCAACATAACACGTCTTTTATCTTTATAATATTTAGCCAATTTAGCTGCTGTAGTAGTTTTACCAGAACCTTGCAAACCGAACAATATAGTTATTGTAGTTTTTTCAACAGGCTCTAATTTTAAACCGCTTTCACCCTCGCCTATCATATTAACTAAAGTATCATGAACATCAGCTATAAATTGATTAGCAGGTTCTACACCTTCTAATTTTTCCTTTCCTATAGCTCTTTTAGTAGCTTCTTCAAGGAATTTATCAGCTGCTTCTAATGATACGTCAGCAGACAAGAGAGCTTCTTTAATAGTTAAAAGACTGTCTGTGATATCTTTATCAGTAAGTACTTTTTTACCATGTATTTTAGAGAATACATTAGATATAGATTTTGTTAAATTATCAAACACTAAAAATAACCTTAAATAAACATATTATTTCCAATTCATATTATACATAATATATTTAAAAAGTCAAGAATTTGCTATATTTTACAAAAAATAATACGAAATGTACATATTATTTTATTATTATAATACATTTCATACATCATTTTCCCGAACCGCCTGTCATTCCTCTTACTAAAAACTTTCTAAATATTATAGCAAGCAATGCAGGAGGAAATATTGCCAAAAGTCCTGCTGCTGTTGTTATACCATATTGTATGCTATCTTTTGAAACAAACTCAGATGCCACTATTGATATAGGCTTTGTACTTGCAGAGCTAGCTAAAATAAGAGGTATTTGAAATTGTCCCCAAGACATTAAAAATACAAGAAGGAAAGCTGATAAAATAATAGGTGCTGATATAGGAATCATCACTCTTAATAAAACGTCTATTTCATTGCAGCCGTCTATATAAGATGCCTCCTCTATCTCAACTGGTATTGTATCAAAGTAATTAGATATCATCCAAGTATTAATAGGCAAGAATGATGTTACATATATCAAAGACAAAGAAAACAAATTATCAAGCAAAGATAAAAGTGAAAACATCCTATAAAGCGGAATGATAGTTGTGAATGCAGGTATTGCCATAGATATTAATATTAAAGTCTTTACAATATTTCTGCCTTTAAATTTCATTTTTGATATAGCATAGGCACACATTATCGAACAAGGCAGGCATAAAAATATTGTTATAAAAGCCGTTTTTATAGAATTAAGTATTCCTACAAAAAACATTTTGGATTGTCTATCTGAAGCTGTAAATAATTTTAAATAATTATCTATTGTAGGTTCTTTTGGCAGGAAATTAGATGTATTTTTAAACATCTCATATTCCGGTGTAAAACTTACAATAATAGCCCAAATAATAGGCCCCAAAACTATTATTATAAAAAATATAATAGATAAATAATATAAAAAGCTTAATCTTTTACTTTTTTTCTTTTTCATAAAATATAATTCTATTATAACCATTCAGCATCAGAATATAATACCCATTTCAATGCCATATATCTTTCTGATACTATGGCTCTCAAAATAGAATGATTATCTTTATTACTGTCATCATCTATCACATTATTCAATCTATAAGTAAAATCATATTCATCTAAAACTTTTTCAGCATCTATAAGTTTTACTTTGCTTATAAAATCTTCAAAATCATTGCATCTGAAAATAAAATCTATAGCATTATCAAAATCACAGCATTCATTAGGTATATTCAATTTTGAAACAAAACCTAAAACCCAGCAAAGAATCCAATAAGATTCATATTTCCAAGGCATAAGTTTTAAATCTTCTTTATCCATTTTTCCTTCAAAAATTAGTTTTTCCTGCTCTGTTAAACAATCTTTTACACCATATTTAATTAATTTATCTTCAAAAAAACTATAATCATAATCCTTAATATCTATTAAAGATGCTTGGATAGAAAATAAGCAGCTAATAGCACGTTTAGCTATTTCATCTTTTGTACGCATACTAATATTGCTTGTATCTATAACAGGCAAATCTTTGTCTACGTTTATACCGATATTATTCAATAATTCTAAACTTTCTTTTTTCCTATCTTCACTGCTTTTTTTGAACATAACAACAATCCTCACAATTTTATATTATAATATTATATTAAATAATACAGTTTTGCAATAAAAAATTATTATATATAATCAATTTTTCTAGACATAGCCCTTATATACAGCATTCCTAAAATACCTGCCACAATCATTATTAAATATGTTAAAGCACTTCCTCTACCGAAATCCAAAAAAGAAAATGTAATCATATAATCCTCAAGAAGTATTGTCTTTCCTAAATTGCTGTATCCGGAAATAGATACCACTTCATCAAATACATTTATTGCTGATATAGATGTAAATGTCAGTATAATACCCAAAGCAGGCATTAAAAGCGGTAAAGTTACTCTAGTAAACATTTGAAATTTATTAGCTCCGTCAATACTGGCAGCATCATAAACAACATCTGGTATAGCTCTCATAGCTGAAAGAAGCACTATAGAACAAAAAGGTATATTTCTCCATGCTATAACTATTCCTATTATAAGCATTAATGAATATCTATTTGATAAATACTGTATAGGTTCATCTATAAGATTTAGATTATATAATATTTTATTAAAGAATCCGTATCCTGGATAGAATATCCATTTCCATAGTATGCCATTAACTACAGGAGGCAATGCCCAAGGTATTACAGCTATAGCCATAAGAATATTTTTTAATCTGCTTTCAAAGTTTAATATGCTTGCAAATAAAAGTCCAAATACCACGCATATAATAACTACTACAATCATAATCATTATGCTGTTTTGAAGCGAATACCAAAAATCAAAAGATTTTAAAGTAACTATATAATTATCAAATCCAATAAAAGCAGTATCTTTAGGAGCAGTCAGCTTCATCTTTCTAAGACTATAAAAGAATGTAACTATTATAGGATAAACAACAAAAACCACCATAATTATAAATGATGGTAAAATAAGTAAATAAGGTAAAGTCTTACTCTTTTTCATAATCCAAAAATATTTTGTAATTCTTATATTAAAGATAAAAAATTATTAAAAATAGTCAAACAAATAATTTCATATTGCAAATTAAATATAAAGGCATCACTTTCAAAAAGCAATGCCTTATTATAAACTTTAATAAAAATTAATTATCTAGCAACCAATTCTTTTATTTTTGTATCCATTGCATTAAATGCTTCTTCTGGAGTTTTAGCACCTAAAACCATTTCATTAACTGCATTGAATATTGCTGTAGTCATTTCTGAATAATAACTAGGTACGCCTTTTGGGAATGGACTTGATATTAAAGTAGATTCTTCAAGTAAAGCACCTGTATTTTTTAATTTACCTTCATTAATCAAATCTTCCATAACTGCTGTTCTTGTAGGCATTGTATTTTGTACATAATTTAATTGTTTTTGTGTTTCTGGAGAATTAAACCATTTTACAAATTTCATTGCTGCTTCTTTGTTTTTGGACAATTTTATTACACCAACACCTTCTGGTAAAGCGAAAGTTTTTAGAGAAGGTCCAGTTGCACCAGGAAGCAATATAGGTATAACCTCTCCTACTACTTTAGACTCATTAGGATCCTGTACTCTGCTTACAAATGAAGTAGGGCCTACTATAAAGCTAGCTTCTCCAGAGTTGATTCTTCTATAAGCGTCCATACCTGTAGAAGTTTTACAAGCAGGGTCTATTAATTTATCAACATTTATCATTTGATTAATGAATTGTAAAGCACCTAATACCGCATCTTTATTTAAAGTACCATCTTCATTAAATACTACTCCATATTTTGAATAAGCCATCCATATTAATGAAGTTGTACAAGATTCATCAGCATTTAAAGGCATAGAGAAAGGATATGTAGTAACGCCGGCATCTCTTATAGCTTTTAAAGCAGCATAAACATCGTCCCAAGATTTTGGAGCTTCAGTGATGCCTGCAGCTTCAAAATGTTTTTTATTATAATAAGCCAAACGGAAATCATTAGCATAAGGAAGTGCTAAAACTTTACCGTCTATAATAAATGGCTGTATAGAAGGCATAGCATCTATTTCTTCTTTGCTTAATTCTATAGGTTCAAGCCAATCTGCACTATTAAATTCACCTACCCAAGACCAATCAACTTCTACAACATCAGCAGCAGCTGTTCCGCCTGCAGCAGCAATTGATATTTTATCTCTGATATTTTCCCAAGCTATAACATTCATATTAACTGTAATGCCTGTATCTTTTGTAAAAGCATCAAGCATTTCATCAGAAGGTACTGCCCAATCTGGAACCATTACTGTTATTGAATTATTTGAAGCACTGTTTTTTCCTCCGCATGAAACAGTAAAAAATGCTGTTAATAATGAAATCATTAACAATAGAATTATTTTTTTCATTTCTTATACTCCTAAATTTGTAATGAATAGAATAAAATCATAAAGAATATACATTATTATTTATTAATGTCAATATATCAAAAAAATTAATAAATATGAAAAAAGTAATTTAAACTTTACATTTTTTTTATATACTTAATTCATGAGGGTAAAAAATAAGTTAAGGAATTATTTATGAATAATACTACAATTTATATCTTAGTAATTGCCATTGCCATAATTATACTTATTTCTACTATAATAATAATCAAAAATATCTTTATTAAGAAAACAAAAAAACCAGCAAAAAACGTTAAAAAAATATTTGAGGAGCTTAGAAAAACTGTAGCATTAAATCCTAAAGATCTTGATTCTTTGTATCAATTAGCAATGCTGGAAGAAGAATATGGAGAGCTGCAATATGCATTAGTAAAATATGAAATTTTATTGAAAGCAAGATATTTTAAAAATAATAATATAAATGAAACTGATATATATAAAAAACTTGAAGACGGTTATCATAAATTAGAAGATAGAGAAAATAGCTTGAAATATGCTTTAAGAATATCTAAATCAGAACCTAATAATGTTTACTATGCTATTAAACTCGGAAATATATTAGGAAGAGAAGGTAAATATAAGTTAGCATGCGAATACTTTAATAAAATACAATTATCAAAAAAAGAGGTTGAAATTGATGATTTAAAAGTAGGTGCTTTATCATTTTTTATGAATAAGGATTATAAAAAAGCCACTCTATTTATAGAAGAACTATATAGAAGAATACTAAACAAAGCTAAAAATGAAAAAGATGATAATATATCAGAAATATATAAAGAAGTATATAAATTAGAAACTTTATTGATCTCAATATATATTTATGCTGATGAACTTAATATAGCAACAACATTTTTAGAACAAATACTAAGCAATAATACTTTAAGCGAAGAACATAAACTATACATTAATAAAATGTATATGTATGTTTTATATAAATTATCTGATAATCAAAGATTTAATAATTTATATACTAGATTAAAAGATTTATACAAATTAGATACAGCAAATGCACAATATGCGTCACTTATATTTGATTTCGGATTTTACGCTTATTTCTTAAAAGATATAGAAAACTTCTATAAAATATTTTTCAAAAGTAAAATCTTTCAATATAGGTACTTTTAATATTTATAGAATAGATGATATATTAAGCTATTTAAATGAAGTTAATAAAGCATACATTCAATTAACTAAATTAAGAAATGCTATAAAATTGAATGATGAAAAATATAAAAATGAAAGATTTGATAAATATGTAGAAGCAGATTTAATAACTGTATGGGAAGAAATTTTGGGATTATGGGAATCAACTTTCTTTAACTTTGACTATATCAATTCATTAGTTGAATCAGAAGTAGGAAACACTATGGATATAGATAAAGTTTTGGCAGAATTTAATGCAGAGCAAAACTCAAATAATGAATCAACAAAATCTAATATAACAGAAATAGATAAAATATATTCTTTAAGCTTGAATAATTTTAAGAAACTATGCCAAAATATTATTCAGACAAAATTATCATACTCAATACTTCAGGAATATTCTGATAATATAATAAAGTACGAATTTGGTGATGAGGTTAATTATTTAGCATATCATACAAGCAAAAGCAGAAAAGATATAACATTAATATCATTCAAACGCTGGAAAAATACAGAAGTTGGAGAGCTTATATTAAGAGATTTTATGCTTATGGTTCAGGAATCAGGTGCTAAAAATGGTATATTAATACTTCCGGTAAAATTGACAAACAGTGCTAAAAGTTATTCCAAACATAATGATAGAATAACTGTATATACTAAACATCAATTTGAGATATTTTTGAAAAGTAATTTTATATAATTTTTCACATTTTTACAATATTTTTGTTGTCATTAATGTGTTTTCAATCTACAATAGGAAAATATAATATACTTTACAGGATAGTTTATGTTTAGCTCGTACATATACATTATAGTTATTGTTGTTATTGCCATGGTAGTAATATTCGGTATATTTTTATTTATAAAAAGTATATCAAATTCTGATAAATATTATAGACCAAAAAATATAAAAAGAAAAATCGAAGAATTAGAAAAAAAGATTGCCGGTAATCCTAGAGATTATGATTCTATGTATGATCTTGCTGTTATACAAGAACAGTATAATTTCACAGAAAAAGCTATAGAAACTTACAAAAAATTAATTGATGCAAGATATTTTGAAGGTGAAGAAATAGCAATATATCAAAAATTAGAAGCTTTATATCAAAAACTTGATAATAATGAAGAAGTATTTAAATGCATATTAAAAATAGCTCAATTAGATCCAAAAAATAATTATTATTCATTAAAAGCTGCAAATATTTTGGGAAAAGAAGGTGCTTATAAAATAGCATGCGAATACTTTGACAGAATTTTAAACAACAAAGGCGACTTTGAAATAGATGAATTAAAAATAGCTGCTTTATGCTACTTCATAAATCATGAATATAAAAAAATAATTATTATGCTTGAAGAATTGCATAAAAGATTAAGCAGAAATATAAGTCATATTGAAGATGATTATAATGAAATGGTATTGGTAGAAAAGATTTTAATATCTTTATATATTGCCACTGATGAAATAAATAATGCAAAAAAATTAGCAGAAACTATTTTATCATCAAGATATATTACTACTGACCGCCAATACAGATTCTTCATAAACAGAATATATTTGTATATATTATATAAAGCTAATGATACTAAAGAGTTTATAGAATTACATGAAAAACTCTCAAATCAGTATAAAGTTAATGAAATAGCCAAAGAAGAAATTAGTATTATTTTGGACTTTGCTTTTTATAATTACTTTATAAAAGACATAAACAGTGCATCAAGTTATTTTGAACATATAAGATTATTTAATGCTCCTGAATTTGATATGTATGATTTAGACGGAATATTTGCTTATTTGGCTGAAGTATCAAAAGCTCAGGAAGTTCTTCAGAATTTAAGAAGCAATATGGAACTCAATAATGATGAAAAATATAAAAATGAAAATTATGAAAAATATGTTGATGAAAAATATATAGAAATTTGGGAAAACAGCGTTAAATTGTGGGAAAATTCATTCAATAATATTGAAGATATAATCAACTTAGTACAAATAGAACATACTATGGATATAGAAAAAATATTATCAGAATGTAATATAAACGAAGATAATGCTACATTAGATAATCTAATAATTAAGAAAGTAGATAAAATATTTGATATAACTTTATCATCTTTTAAAAGTGTATGTCAGGATATAATACAAAAGAAATTAATGTATTCAGCAGTACAGGAATATAATGATCATTTAATAGATTATGATTATGGAGATGAAGTTAATTACTTAGCATTTGCCTCAAATAAAAGCAAAAAGGATTTAACTTTAATATCATTCAAAAGATGGAAAAATACAGAAGTTGGAGAGCTTATAATTAGAGATTTCATATTGCTTGTAAATGAATCTGGAGCAAAAAATGGAATATTGATATTGCCGGTAGAACTTACTAACAGTGCTAAAAGTTATGCTACACATAATAACAAAATAAGAGTATATACTAGAAATCAATTTAATTATATGCTAAGGGACAGTAAATTATAAGACTAAATTATTATAAAAAATAAATTATTATTTTTATAATTTTCTTATCTTTATAGAGAAATTTTATTTTTAGAAGGTATACAATAAATGCACTATTTTTTTATATCAGCTGCAATATTGATAGCAGCATCTTACATATTAATAAAAAAAATACTGAAAACCAAAAAAGGCAGTAATAAAAAATCATCTAAAGAAATACAAAAAGAAATAGAAGAATTAAGAAGTATTATAACTAATAATGATAAAGATTATGTATCTATATATAGATTGGCTCAGCTTGAAGATGAAATAGGTGAAAATAATTTAGCTTTGCAAAGATATGAAATGCTTATCAATACAAAATTCCTTAAAACAAAGGAAAAAATACCTATATGTAAAAGATTAGAAGAATATTATAATGTGGCTGGAAGAAAAGAAGATTCTCTAAAATATTCTATTAAACTGCATCAATTATCTCCCAATGACAATGCTCATACTATGAAACTAGCTTATGAGATTACAAAAGAAGCTAATTACCCGCTTGCATGCCACTATTTTACTAAAGTTATATTATTAAAAGAAGATTTTGATATAGAACATCTTAAAGCTGCCGCATTCGCTTTCTTTCAAGTAAAAGATTATAATAAATGTATTGCATTTTTAGAGGAATTATATAAAAGATTAAACATAGACAAAAATGCAAAAGAATATAAAAATGAAATTGATGATATTCAAAAATCATTAATATCTTTGTATATATTATCTGAAAGCCTTAATATAGCAAATAATTTTATAGAAAAAATAATATTAAAACAAAAAAGCAAAAAATATATTAATAAGTTATATTTATTTGTATTATATAAACTTGCTGATAATAAAAAATTTTTAGAAGTATATAATGATTTATATAATTTCTACAATATAAAAGATTATGATAAAAGTAATTACAGTTTGATACTAGATTATTGTTTTTATTCATATTTTATAAAAGATATAAACTTCTCAAAAAAATCATTTGAAATGATAGATAAATTCAATATAGAAGAATTAAAAAAATATAATATAAAAAATATATTAGAATATCTATCAGAAATAGTTCAAGCCACTTCTCAAATAAAGAAATCAATTACTGAAACTAAATTGGATAATTATAAAAATGATAACTATGAAAAATATGTTCCCAAAGAAAATATTAAAAATTGGGAATATGCTGTTGATTTATGGGAAAGCTCTTTCATAGATACAAATTATTTATACACATTAGTAGATGCAAAACAAACTGTAAATATAGATAATATATTAAAAGGATTAAAAATCAATTTAGATAATATATACAATAAATCGGAATCAACTTTACATTTAAAAGTAGATAAAATATATGATTTAAATAAAGCAGATTTCAAAAAAGTATGCACCAATATCATGCATATAAAATTGGATCATTCTATAGTACAAGAATACGTAGATAAAGCAAATGATAATAATAAATTAGGAGATGAAATTAATTTTTTAAGCTATAGCGTTAAATCTCCAAAAAAAGAACTTACTTTAGTATCATTCAAGAGATGGCAAAAGATGGAAGTTGGAGAATTAATGATTAGAGACTTTTTGATAATGATAGAAGAATCCGGAGCTGAAAACGGCATATTAATAATACCTGTAGAATTAAGCAACAGTGCTAAAAGTCTTGTACAGCATAATGAAAAGATAAAAGTATATTCAAGAATGCAATTTAATACTATGCTTTCTGATGAAAATATATAAAAATATTTTTGAAATTGAATATATAATTTTAGTATATACCTAAACAATTATATTTTGTCAATTTTAGTTTTTTCAATTTTATTGTTTGTGGTGGCTTTACCCTTACGAAGTACACAGCGTGCAGCACCACACTTCTTTTACGACTGAAAGGAGTGACTGTTGCGTGGCACAAAGAAGCTTATATCCTTGACAGGCTCAGATACGCTTCGCGAAAGACTGCATTTTTAGTCAGAATATAGTTTTTATATTATATTTTAAAGAAAACTTAATAATATTTTATTCTTATTAATAAATTAAAATTACATTCATAAAAAACTAAAAAATATAGTTGTTCAGGTATATATTAATAGTTTTGGAATCTTATTTTTCCGCCATCAAGCATAAAGCCGTAAATAGAGTCATCAAACATATGTATTCCTCTTAACTTATTAAATCCGTCTGTGCCTAAATATTCCTTACTATAATTCTGCGACAAAAACGGATTCGTCCTTATAAAGAAATACATTCCATTATCCATACCAGTATAAGTTACTCTGCCCGTACTTGATATTCCTACAGCAAGAGAATTATCACGGCATGGTATTTTATATGCTTCCTTCAATTTAAAATCATCTAATTTGGCAGTATATATAATATCTTCAATATGCTTTCCTTCAACTACATTCATAGTGAGTATAGCTATAACCGATTTATCCACAACATACACACAATCTATGATTTCCCTATAAGACATTTTTTTCTTGTCTGTATACTCTACATCTTTTAAAGGAAATCTCTTTTCCATTTTTCCAGTATCCATATCATATATATCTAATAAAGGAGATTTGTTTTTATCTCTTTTTAATATGGCAAATTTATGATTTGTTAATGTTATTAATTTTATAAGGGATTCATATTCATTATCTATTACCGTATCTATACTGTATAATGTATTGCCGTTTGAATCTATTTTATTTAAAGAAACAAAACCAACCTTTGTATAATTGGTATTTGTTACTTTAACAGTATAAGTTTCTATAATAGGTCTTTCGCCTTCGCTTGAAGGACTTTCGGAAGGCAAGGACATCATAACATTACTTACAACTATATCACCTACATATCTTAAATTATATCCGGTTATATACATATTAGCATTTGAATCTATAAGAGATATTTTAGAAGTTTCAAGATTATTATAAGCTAATGGGAAATACCTAACATTACTTCCGGAAGCTATAACCATTCTTGAATTAGATAAATCTAGTGCATAAACGGTATCATTTTTAACCGTGTAAAATTCTCCAAAATAGTATTCATTATCAACTTTATATATTTTCGGACTATCCAAATTTACAAATTCATTAGTATATATTCCTATATCCTTACCTAAAGTTAATTCTGTAACAACTTTTGCAGGTACTATTAAAGGTTTAGGAAGACATGAAGTCATTAATAATAATGATATAAATAACAATAAAAAAATTCTTTTCTTCATAAATTATATTTTTATATAAGTAATATTTTTATAATACATCTATCAATTCTTCTAATGTCAAAGTTGAAGTTCCTCTCTTACCTACAACAACACCAGCAGCAGCATTGGCAATTTCTGAAGACTCTTTAAATGACATTCCAACTGATAAACACATAGCAAGTACAGATATAACTGTATCTCCGGCACCTGAAACATCAAAAACACTTTTTGCCTTTGTAGGTATTATAAAAGGAAGTTTTTTATTTTTTACTTTTATATCTTTATCAAATAAAGCCATTCCATTAGCTCCCAAAGTTATCATCAGTCTTGACAAATCTAATTTCTTTATTATTTCATTACCTAATATATTTATAGCTTCAGGATCAAATTCATAAAACGGAATCTTGCTGTCTATTCCTTCAACTGCTTCTTTCAAATTAGGGGTCATTAATGTAGATTTTTTATAAAATGAAAAATGCTTTATAGCAGGATCAACTAATACTGTTTTATTTTTTTTATTACAAGTATCTATTATTTTTTTTGATAATTGTTTAGTTATAATACCCTTAGCATAATCACTTATTATTACAACATTATAATCATCAATATTTTCAATAAATATCTTTTCTATTTTCTTCATTATCTTATCAGAAAAAGGACTTGTATCTTCATGATCTATTCTTACTATTTGCTGAGTATTGGCAACTATTCTAGTTTTTGTTATGGTATATCGGCTGTCATCTACTACTATCCCAGAAGTTGCTATATTAGATTTCTTCATATTATCTATGATAATGTCAGCAGATTTGTCCTCTCCTATGACACCTATCATAAATATATTTTCATAACAATCTTCGCCAACTAATGCTGCTATATTCCTTGCCACATTCCCAGCACCGCCTATATAATTTTCTTCATGATTTACATGAAGTACAGGAACCGGAGCTTCTGGAGATATTCTGATAACATCTCCATAAGTAAATTTATCAAGCATTAGGTCGCCTATAACTAATACTTTTGCATCTGTAATTTTTTTAACTTTATCTTTTAATTCCATATTTTATCATTCTATAAAAAATTATTTATGTTCGAAAATTATAACATAAAATATAAAAAATTGCAAAGATATGTATTTTTTTAAGCTATTATATTATGAAAAATAACTTGTAATTTTTAGTAATATAAATTATTATTTTCTAAATTCTATTTTTAAGTAAATTTACTTGCTAGCTTTATTATCAATTTATAATAAAATTTATGAAAGTAAATTCACTTTTTTACAACTTATAAGTTTATATATTATCAAAAATTAATTTAAGAGAAATAAAAAATTATGATGAAATTTAGCAAGATTATAGAAGAAATTAAACAAAAAAAGATATATTTTATTATAGCTTTATTGATATTTGTAGCTGATACTGTATCTAAATATTTTATAGATAAATATCTTCAGGAAACTATTGTTAAAAGAGTTATAGGAGATATATTAATATTTATATATACTAGAAATTACGGTGTATCATTCGGATTTCTTAATAATGTACCAGAATCTATACAGCATATAATACCTGAATTATTAAAAGTTGTTGTATTTTTGGCTATGATTGTAGTTGCTTATATAATGCTTTCTATAAATGTAAAAAAACAAAAATTATCTATGATTGGATTTACTATGGTTCTTGGCGGAGCTATGGGAAATTTAGTTGATAGAATTATGAGAGGATATGTTACTGACTTTATAAGTATGGGATTTAATGAAACTATAAGATTTCCATACAACTATAATATAGCAGATGCTTCCATTACTATAGGTATATGTATTATAGCTATTGGTGTATTTTTCTTTAAAGAAGATTTCGATAAAAATAAAAAAATTGAAGACAATAAAGATACTATAGAAAACAATAAAGAAAATAACTGATTATGAGTTTAGAATTTGAAAATAATGATGATATTATAGATGAATCAGAAATTACGAATAATGAACAAACTTTTATTATTACAGAAAATGATACTAATAAAAGATTAGATGTATTTATAAGCGAACAATTAAATATCACAAGAAGCCAAATAAAAAATTATTTAACTTCTATAATAGTAAATGGAGCTGAAAAGAAATTATCATATTCTCTTAAATTAAATGATAAAGTTTCTGTAAATTTAGATAATCTTTCAAATGAAGAAACAGATATAGAAAATCCGGAGCCTGAAAATATACCTTTAGATATATTATATGAAGATAAATATCTACTTGTAATAAATAAACCTGCCAATATGAGCGTTCATTGTTCTCCTTCAGAAATGAGCGGAACTTTGGTTAATGCCTTACTTTATAATATAAAAGATTTCGATTTTGTTGGAAATAAAAGCAGAGCCGGCATTATACATAGATTGGATAAAGATACTTCCGGACTTATGATCATAGGAAAGAATGCCAATATAGTATCAAGCATTCAGGAACAATTCAAAAACAGAACTATAAAGAAAATATATCATGCCATTGTAATAGGAGTATTAAAAGATAATTATTTAGAAATAAATTTACCTATAGGAAGGCATCAAGTATATAGAAAAAAAATGACTGTAAGAGAAGATGGAAAAGATGCATTAACTCATATAAAAGTTTTAAAAAGATTCAAAAGTCATACTCTTATAGAAATTAACTTAAAAACAGGAAGAACTCATCAAATAAGGGTTCATTCTTCATATAAAGGATTCCCTGTTGCAGGAGATAAAATATATTCCAAAAGTTTCAATAAATATTCCGGACTTATGCTCATAGCAAAGGAAATTGAATTTACTCACCCTATCACCAAAGATATACTTAAATTTGAGATTGATTATCCGAACTATTTTAAAGAGTTTTTGTATTCTGAAAATATATAAAAATATGTGTGTTTGCGTCATTTTTTGACGTAAACATATATTAATATATAATGTATATCGATACAATATGGTGATTAATTATGGCAGATTATGACAAAATACTCAAATGGGCTAAAGAAATCAATGCAGATATTCCTTATAATGAAAAAAATATTTGCAATGCAAAAGAATTAAATTTAAGTAATTTAGATATTACAGAACTGCCTAAAGAAATTTTTGAACTTACAAATATAGAAGAACTTTATATATCTTTGAATTATATAAAAACTATACCAAAAGAAATATCAAATCTAAAAAAATTAAAAACTCTTGATATATCAGGAAATAGAATAAAATCTTTGCCTAAAGAAATTTTTGAGCTTAAAAATTTAGAGTATTTAAATATATCTTTTAATTATTTTAGTAAATTAAATAAAAACATATCAAAACTTGAAAATTTAAAAGAATTAGATATAAGCAGCTGCAACTTTAATATTTTGCCAAGCGAGATATTTAAACTTCATAATTTAGAATTTTTTGATGCCTCATTTAATAAAATAACTCAATTAGATAAAGAAATTCAGCTATTAGAAAATTTAGAGGAATTGAGACTTGATTCCAATAAATTATCTAATATACCGAAAGAAATAACAAATTTAAAAAAACTTAAAATATTATCTATTTCTGAAAATAATATAAAAAGGCTTCCAAAAACAGTAAAGATGTTAGAATCATTACAAATTTAAAATAATTATATTCTTTTTTTATTAAACTTTTTTACTGGTTTTCTTTGTGTATTATTGTCTTTAAAAGATTTCTTCCTATCATCTTTTCTTTTTATTTGCTTTTTATCAATTTTTTTTTCAAATTTTTTATCAATAAAATCTTTAGAAGTATTATTTTTCTTCTGAGTTTTAGCTTTATATGTATTAGTTTTTTTAGTAACTAATCTTTTTTTCTTAGGTTTAGCTTTAGCCCATTTAGATTTATCATGTTTTTTCTCTTTTACTTCTTCTTTTTTATCATCATTATTTTCTAAAATACTATATTCATCATAATTTTCATCTATATCATCATATTTAGAAACATCTGAGAATATACTTTCTATATCTTTTAATTTTTTATCCTTTTGTTTGAAGAAGAATTCTATTTCTTTTTTAGTAAGATCTCTTATATGTCCTGCTTCCAAAGTTCCTGAAGTTTCATCGTATTTGCTTACACAGCCGACAGATATTCTTTCCAAATCTATAACTTTATATCCTAAATGATCGAATATCTTTCTTATCTCTCTATTTTTACCTTCATTAATTGTAAGGCGTATTTTACTTTGTACTCTTCCTTTGGATAAGATTTTAAATTTAAATGGAGAATAAGTTACATTTTTTATTGTAATACCTTTGCTGGCATTGAACAATTTTTCTGAGTCTATTTTTCCATTAACAGTAACATCATAAACTTTTAATATTTCATAAGAAGGATGCGTAATAATATTAGCAAATTCTCCGTCATTAGTAATAATCATTATACCGCGTGATTCGGAGTCAAGTCTTCCTGCATAGAAAAGTCTTTCTTTTACGCCTTTGAAAAATTCTGTTATTATTCTTCTTCCAGGTAAATATTTTGTAGTACTTACAACACCTATAGGCTTATATAATGCCATATACCTTTTTGTTTGTCTTTTTATCAAGTTTCTGTCTATTGAAACGCTATCTTCATTTTTTACTCTATATGCTGGATCTAGTATTACTTGATTATTTACTCTTACTCTGCCTGACATTATTGCTTTTTCACAATTTCTTCTGCTGGCAAAACCTGATTCTAATATAACTTTTACAAGTCTTACAGCTTCTTCTTTTTTTTCTTTTTTCATATTGTTATAATAACTCTCTAAAAAATTTAATAGAATTTATAATATACTAAATTCATCACTTTGTCAAAGAGGTAAAATCGCCTCTAGCTTAAATTAAATTCATAATACATTCAACGCACGGTGAATGGAGCTACATAAAAAATCAAATTATATTATTAATAAATCTATATTGTTAATTTTGTTCTGCGTGCGGTAATAAAGCAACAAATTTAAAAAATTCCTGGGTGGGTGTAAAAAAATCTGTTTTAAATATTGAATAAAATAAAAATTACATATTGCAGATAAAAATATAGAAGATAGAGGGTGGGAATGCAAAATAGTTCTTTATAAAATTTATTACATACCCCGCCCTTTTTTCTTCATCATTAAATACTGAAATATAATACTATTTTACAATAAAGCCTAAACAGAATTTTTAACACCCGCCCAAGTTGAGATTAAATTAAAAATGCATTCAACGCACGGTGAACAAAATTAAATAATAGATCAAAATTGTATTATTAATCAATTTATATTGTTAATTTTATTCTGCGTGCGTTTATTATAAATGTTATTATAATTGAAAAAAAATCAAATTGTACTATACTTCAATCATCACTATAAATTTATAAGGATTAAATTATGGCATTTTTTGATTTAAGTTTAGATGAACTATATAAATATAAAGGCTCTGCAGAAGAACCAAAAGATTTTGACGAATTTTGGATTAATACATTAAAAGAGAATAATCATAAAACAGAAGCTCAATACACTTTAATAGACACTCATTTGAAATTATTTGATGTATGGAGTGTAAGCTTCAAAGGTTATTCACAGCATACAATAAACGGCTGGTATATAGCACCAAAATACGCTAGAGAAAGAAATGAAAAATTAACATGTGTAATAACTTATCCAGGATACGGCGGAGGAAGAGATTATCCTAATAAACATTTATTATACCCATCAGCTGGATATAGCGTATTTGTAATGGAAGTTAGAGGTCAAGGTGCCGAAGGCGGAAATGGAGCAATAACTCCAGACCCTGTAGGTTCATCTCCTCATGCTGACGGTTTTCTTACTATGGGAATACATGATAAAAAAGACTATTATTATAAAAGAGTTTTTATTGATGCCGTTAAATCGATAGAAGCTGCTAAAGAACATACTCTTACAGAAAAAATTGTAATAAGCGGAGGCAGTCAAGGCGGCGGTATATCACTTGCTGTTTTAGGACTTTCTTCTTTTACTAAAGAAAAAATTGAAGCTGCTATGATTGATGTTCCTTTCCTATGCGATTATAAAAGAGCATGTACTATTACTGATACTTTGCCTTATAATGAAATAGCTAGATTTTGTAAAACTAATAGAATGTACGAAAAAACTGCATTTGAAACTTTATCATATTTTGATGGAGCCTTCTTTGCCAAACGTTCTAAAGTAAAAGCATTATTTTCTGTAGGATTAATGGATATAATATGCCCCCCTTCAACAGTATTTGCCGCTTATAACAATTATGCTGGAGACAAATCTATTAATGTTTACAGTTTTAATGGACATGAAGGCGGAGATAACGAACAGAATGAAAGAAAATTAGAGTTTCTAGATTCTTTAAAACTATAAAAATATCATTAATAGTATTTATTATTATAAAAAATAAGAGAGTATTAAAACAGATACAATGAATTTATAGTAAAAAAAATATTGCAAAATTTTTAATTTTATATATAGTATAGCTTTCATATAGTTTATTTGTATTATATGAATAAAAAAATTAAAGGATATATTTTATGGAAAAGTTTTTCAAGCTCAAAGAGCATGGCAGCAATGTAAAAACTGAAGTCATAGCAGGTATTACAACTTTTATGACTATGGCTTATATATTGGCTGTAAACCCAGACATACTTAGTACTACTGGTATGGATAAAGGTGCTGTATTTACTGCTACTGTAGTATCAGCAATAATAGCTACATTAATAATGTCATTACTTGCTAATTTGCCTTTCGCATTAGCACCTGGTATGGGATTAAATGCATTCTTTGCTTATACTGTTGTTCTTGGTATGGGATATAGTTGGCAAACTGCTTTAACTGCAGTATTTATAGAAGGTATTATATTCGTTCTTCTTACTATCTTCAATGTAAGAGAAGCTATAGTTAATAGTATACCTGTTAATATGAAAAGAGCTATTTCAGTTGGTATAGGTTTATTCATTGCTTTCATTGGTTTGCAAAACTCTAAAATCATAGTAAACAATGATGCTACTTTACTTGGACTTGGAAATATCACTTCCGGCAGTGCTTTACTTGCTATTATAGGTATTATTATCACTGCTATATTACTTGCATACAATGTAAAAGGAGCAATACTTTTAGGTATATTAATAACTACTGTAATTGGAATACCTATGGGACTTACAAAAATATCTCCAGATGCAAGTGTTATACCTCCATCATTAGAGCCTATTGCTTTTAAGCTTGATTTCAGTAATATATTTACGCCTAATATGTTTATAGTAGTATTCACATTCCTATTTGTAGATATGTTTGATACTGTAGGAACATTGGTAGGAGTTTGTACTAAAGCTAATATGCTTACTAGAGGCGGAGAAGTTCCTAGATGTAAACAGGCTTTATTTGCTGATGCTGTTGGTACAGTAGTAGGTGCTTGTTTAGGTACTTCTACAGTTACTACTTATGTAGAAAGTGCTTCAGGTGTTGCTGAAGGCGGAAAAACTGGTTTAACTTCTTTAGTAGTAGCTATATTATTTACTATATCATTATTCTTATCACATATATTCTTAGCTATACCTAGTGCTGCAACTGCACCTGCTTTGATAATAGTTGGTTTATTCATGATGACTCCTATATTAGAAATTAATTTTGAAGATTATACAGAATCTATTCCAGCATTTATATGTATAATATTTATGCCTTTCGCTTATAGTATAGCTGAAGGTATTACTTTCGGAGTATTATCATTCACTATATTAAAATTTGTTTCTGGTAAAAGTAAAGATATATCTTTATTAACTTGGATATTATCAGCACTTCTTTTATTAAAAATATTAATGCCAGTAATACAAGGCTTCTTAGCATAATCATTTAATTAAATATTATTTCTATATAAATAAAACAGAGTGATTTCTTTTTATCTCTCTGTTTTTTATTTTAAATAAAATTTTTATAGGCCATATTTTACAACTTTCTATTTAATCATATTATAAATAATAAAAATATATAATCCAAATATACTATATATTTTATTATTTTAATACAAATTTAGTTAAATTTAACTAATTAACATAATATTTTTAATTGACAAAACAATTTATATATAATAGTATATTGGAAATAAATTAAGTTTTTTAAATTTTAAGGTTGTTTATTAATGTTATACGAAATTTTTTACCCATTAAGAGAGTCATTTTTTGGTTTCAATATATTTAGATATATTACATTCAGAACTGCAGGTGCAGTTGCCACTGCATTGATATTAGTACTTTTATTTGCTCCGGGAATTATAGAAAAATTAAGAAAGCTGCATTTTGGTCAAGTTGTAAGAGATGACGGCCCAGAAACACATTTAGTAAAAACAGGAACTCCTACTATGGGTGGTATATTCATTGTAGGAAGTATTTTAATTAGTATACTTTTATGGGGAAAATTAGATAACTTAAAAATAATACTGCTCACTTTATCATTAGTAATACTTTCTATAGCTGGTTTTTTAGATGATTTCTTAAAAATAAAATACAAAAATTCAAAAGGATTGCCTGGTAAATATAAAATATTTTTCCAAACTTTTGTAGGTATAATAATAGGTGTTTATCTATATTATTTCGATAAGTCAACATTCTTAATGACTTTTGAACTTAATCAAGGTATCGGAGTATTAGAAGCAGTAAAAGTAGCACAGGTTCCTTCTTCTACAGTATTTATTCCATTTGCCAGTACTTTATATATAGACTTAAAGATTTTATACATACCTTTTGCTACATTTGTAGTTGTAAGCATGAGTAATGCTGTAAATTTAACTGACGGACTTGACGGGTTAGCTATAGGGCTTTTAATAATAATGTCTATAGCTTTAGCTGTTCTCTCTTATGTATCAGGAAACTCACTTGTAGCAACATATTTAAAAATACCTTTTATAGCAGATGCTGGAGAAGTGACAGTATTCGTAGGTGCTTTAATAGGGGCAGGTTTAGGATTCTTATGGTTCAATGCTCACCCAGCACAGGTATTTATGGGAGATGTAGGAAGTTTATCTTTAGGAGGAGTTTTAGGAATCATAGCTTTATTTATAAAACATGAATTACTACTTCTTATTATAGGTGCTGTTTATGTAGCGGAGGCTTTAAGTGTAGTTTTACAAGTATTTTCTTATAAACTATTCAAAAAGCGTATATTTAAAATGGCTCCTTTGCATCACCATTTTGAAAAATCAGGCTGGAAAGAAACTCAAGTTGTATTCAGATTCTACATAATAGGTATAATTGTTGCAATTATAGGAATAGCCACTCTAAAAATAAGATAAAAAACAAATAAAATTATTTTCTTATTTATATATTTTGTTATATTTTATATGGGATAATTTAATTTTTAAGGAATCTTATGGACGGTAAATTAATAGTTTTGGAAGGCATTGATGGCTCTGGTAAATCTACTCATGGCATGAATATTGCAAATGAATTAAATAATATTGGAATAAAATCAATATATACTTTTGAACCTACTCATGCATATTATGGTTCTAAATTAAGAGAGAGTATGCTTTCTAAAGATTTAAAACCTGAAGAAGAATTATCTCTTTTTATAGCAGACAGAAAAGAGCATATAACACATATGATTAAACCTGCTCTTAATGATGGATATGTAGTTGTTCTTGATAGATATATGTACTCCTCTATAGCTTATCAAGGTGCTAAAGGCATTGATCAGCAATATATATATAATTTGCATAAAGATTTCATTATAGAACCTGATTTAGTATTCATATTCCATCTTCCTATAGAAACCGCTTTAAATAGAATTATGCAAAAAAGAGGCTTTGTAGATAGATTTGAAAATGAAACCTATCTTAAAAAAGTTGATGAAATATTTTCTTCTTTCAATGAACCATACATGCATCATATAAATGCAGACAGAGATGAAGAAACTTTAAAAGAAGAATTAATACAATTTATTAAAGATTCTAAAATACTTCCTCAAGATTGTCCTCAATAAAATCTGATACTGTTTGATTATTAGCAGTTTGGGTATATGTTGTATTGCCTATAGATTTTTTATCTAAATTTTTTATATCCAATGCTAATATATAAACACTGCTTTTTTTAGTACCGTCTTTAGCTGTATAAACATTTTGTCTTAATTCACCATTTACTAATACATGTCTTCCTTTGAACAAACTTACAGCGGCTTTATCAGCAGTATATCCCCAAGTAACTAAATCAAAAAAGAAAACTTCCTTTTGTAAAGTTCCATTCATATAATAAAATCTGTTATTTGCTATAGAAAACTTGCATAAAGATTTTCCATTTTTTGTTTTCATATAAGTAGGATCTTTAGTTAATCTTCCTTCCATAACTACTATATTAGCATTACCTGACATAATAAACTCCTTAAAATTATTGATTGTATGCTAATAGTTAAACAAATTTTTTTATCATTTTAAGCCTAATTTTATAATTTTTTTTAAATTTATTAATTATCCACCGCACGCAGAATTAATCTAAAAATATCAATTTGTTTGTAATTCAAATTTTATTACATTGTTAATCTAGTTCACCGTGCGGGAAAGAAATTTTAAAGTTAATCACCACTTGGG
>NZ_CALXRM010000044.1 GCF_944390845.1 uncultured Brachyspira sp. | reverse complement strand
AGTTGTAGAAGAACCAGTACAATCAGAAGAAATAGTTGAACCAACAGAAATTATAGAAGAACCATTATCAGAACAGGTAGAATACCAGCCAGAATCAATAGTTGAGGAAATATCAGAAGTTGTAGAAGAACCAGTACAATCAGAAGAAGTAACAGAGCCAACAGAAACTATAGAGGAACCAACTTCAGAACAGTCAGAAGTTCAACCAGAATTAATAGTTGAAGAAACATTAGAAGTTACTGAAGAACCAGTACAATCAGAAGAAATAGTTGAACCAACAGAAAATGTAGAAGAAGAATTAACTTCAGAACAAATAGAAGACCAGCCAGAATCAATGGCTGAGGAAACATCAGAAGTTACTGAAGAACCAGTACAATCAGAAGAAATAGAAACTATAGAAGAAGAACCAACTTCAGAACAGTCAGAAGACCAGCCAGAATTAATAGTTGAAGAAACATCAGAAGTTGTAGAAGAACCAGTACAATCAGAAGAAGTAGTTGAACCAACAGAAACTATAGAAGAACCATTATCAGAACAGGTAAAATACCAGCCAGAATCAATAGTTGAGGAAATATCAGAAGTTGTAGAAGAACCAGTACAATCAGAAGGAACAGCTGAACCAATAGAGACTATAGAAGAACCAGAGCCATTATCAGAAGAAATAATAGAACAATTAGAACCAATTCCTGTTGATACAACAGAAGAATCTGTACGATCAGAGGAAGAACCATTATCAGAAGAAATAGAAACTATAGAAGAAGAACCAACTTCAGAACAGTCAGAAGATCAGCCAGAATTAATAGTTGAAGAAGCATTAGAACATTTTGAAGAACCTGCACAATCAGAAGAAATAGTTGAACCAACAGAAATTATAGAAGAACCATTATCAGAACAGGCAGAAGACCAACCAGAATCAATGGCTGAGGAAACATCAGAAGTTGTAGAAGAACCAGTACAATCAGAAGAAATAGTTGAACCAACAGAAACTATAGAAGAACCATTATCAGAACAGGTAGAATACCAGCCAGAACCAATGGCTGAAGAAACATCAGAAGTTTCTGAAGAACCAGTACAATCAGAAGGAACAGCTGAACCAATAGAGACTATAGAAGAACCAGAGCCATTATCAGAAGAAATAATAGAACAATTAGAACCAATTCCTGTTGATACAACAGAAGAATCTGTACGATCAGAGGAAGAACCATTATCAGAAGAAATAGAAACTATAGAAGAAGAACCAACTTCAGAACAGTCAGAAGACCAGCCAGAATTAATAGTTGAAGAAGCATTAGAACATTTTGAAGAACCTGCACAATTAGAAGAACAACCAGTATTAAAAGAAGAAACTGAAACAACAGAAAGTATAGAAGAACAGCAAGTATCAGACGAAGTGCTTGAAGAATTACCAAATATAGAAGATCAAGCAATATTAACAGAAGAAGTAATAGAACAATTAGAACCATTAATGGAAAAAATAGCTGAGGCAGAAAAATTAGAAGAATATGCATCAGAAGAAATAAATAAAGAGAAATTATCTTATGAAAATGCTGATAATCCTCAAAGTATGGAGAAAATACAAGAACAAGCAGAAGAAGTTATTCTAACTATAGAAAAAATACAAGAAAAGGCTGAAAAAGCTATTCAGGCAATAGAAAGAATACAAGAAAAAGCTGAAGAAGCTATGCATGCTATAGAAGAAGCTCAGGAAGATATAATAGATGATTATAGAGAAAATAATTATACATTATCTGAAATTGTAGATGAGGCATTAGAAGAAATAGACGACGGCTATATAAATGAAAATGAAGAAGATATCATAGACGATTATAGAGAAAATAATTACACATTATCAGAAGTAGTAGATGAAGAATTAGAAGAAATAGACGACGGCTATATAAATGAAAATGAAGAAGATATCATAGACGATTATAGAGAGAATAATTACACATTATCAGAAGTAGTAGATGAAGAATTAGAAGAAATAGTCGACGGCTACATAAATGAAAATGAAGAAGATATCATAGACGATTATAGAGAAAATAATTACACATTATCAGAAGTAGTAGATGAAGAATTAGAAGAAATAGACGACGGCTACATAAATGAAAATGAAGAAGATATCATAGATGATTATAGAGAAAATAATTACACATTATCAGAAGTCGTTGATGAAGCACTAGAAGAAATAGTAGATAACTCTGAAAAATCTAGTATAAATATTATAGTTGAAGATGCTCCTTTACCAAGTGATTATATTAAAAAACTTTATGAGGAATATTTACACAATGTAGTAGAAGCTTCAAAAGAAGATAATTCTTATGATGATTATATAGAAAAATTCAAGAAGATGTACGAGGATTATATAAAATCCAAAGAAGAAAGCTTGAAAGAATTATCAAATGACAGCGAAGAATCATCTTCATTGGAAGTATCTAATAATATAGATAATGATTATATATCTAAATTTAAAAAGATGTATGAAGATTATGTAGCATCTAAAAAAGAAAAAGAAGAGAGTGAAGTTCCTAATAATGAAAATGAAGACTATACAACTTCTCATATAGAAATAATAAAAGATTTGGAAAATGCTCCTTCTCCAAATGAGTATATTAAGAAGCTTTATGAGGAATATCTATACAATGTAGTAGAAGCTTCAAAAGAAGATAATTCTTATGATGATTATATAGAAAAATTCAAGAAGATGTACGAGGATTATATAAAATCCAAAGAAGAAAGCTTGAAAGAATTATCAAATGACAGTGAAGAATCATCTTCATTGGAAGTATCTAATAATATAGATAATGATTATATATCTAAGTTTAAAGATATGTATGAAGATTATATAAGAGCAAAAAAAGAAAAAGAAGAAGAACTCTTAGATAATAAAGAATCAGTAGAAGATACAGTACCAGAAGAAACTGCAACAGATGAAGTAGTTCAAGATGAAAAAGTTGCAGAACCAGAAGAAGAGATAATAATTAATAATGAAGAAGATTTGACAGAAGAAGACAAAGCTATGTACGAAGGCTATTTGAATAAAATAGACAGTTCATCAGAATCAGAATTATCTGAAGAAGAAAAAGAAATGTACAATAGCTATTTGAATACGCCTTCAAGTGAAGATGCAACAGAAGAATTATCTCAACAAGAAGAAACAGTACCAGAATTAAGTGCTGAAGAACCAAAAGAAGAATCATCTTTAGTAGAAGAAAATACAGAAGAATCTGTACCAGAATCATCTTCCGAAGAAACTGCAATAGATGAAGTAGTTCAAGATGAAAAAGTTGCAGAACCAGAAGAAGAGATAATAATTAATAATGAAGAAGATTTGACAGAAGAAGACAAAGCTATGTACGAAGGCTATTTGAATAAAATAGACAGCTCATCAGAATCAGAATTATCTGAAGAAGAAAAAGAAATGTTTAGCAGCTATTTGAATACGCCTTCAAGTGAAGATGTAACAGAAGAATTATCTCAACAAGAAGAAACAGTACAAGAATTAAGTGCTGAAGAACCAAAAGAAGAATCATCTTTAGTAGAAGAAAATATAGAAGAATCTGTACCAGAATCATCTTCCGAAGAAACTGCAATAGATGAAGTAGTTCAAGATGAAAAAGTTGCAGAACCAGAAGAAGAGATAATAATTAATAATGAAGAAGATTTGACAGAAGAAGACAAAGCTATGTACGAAGGCTATTTGAATAAAATAGACAGCTCATCAGAATCAGAATTATCTGAAGAAGAAAAAGAAATGTTTAACAGCTATTTGAATACGCCTTCAAGCGAAGAGGTAGCAGAAGAAACTGCAGCAGAAAAAGTAGTTCAAGATGAAAAAGTTGCAGAACCAGAAGAAGAGATAATAATTAATAATGAAGAAGATTTGACAGAAGAAGACAAAGCTATGTACGAAGGCTATTTGAATAAAATAGACAGCTCATCAGAATCAGAATTATCTGAAGAAGAAAAAGAAATGTTTAGCAGCTATTTGAATACGCCTTCAAGCGAAGAGGTAGCAGAAGAAACTGCAGCAGAAAAAGTAGTTCAAGATGAGAAAGTTGAAGAACCAGAAGAAGAGATAATAATCAATAATGAAGAAGATTTGACAGATGAAGATAAAGCTATGTACGAAGGCTATTTGAATAAAATAGACAGTTCATCAGAATCAGAATTATCTGAAGAAGAAAAAGAAATGTACAATAGCTACTTGAATGCTTCTTCAAGTGGTGAGTCAGTAGAAGAACCAAAAGAAGAAGTATCTAAGCATTCATCAGAAGAATCGGTAGCTGATATCACAGATAAAGAATTAGAGAATTTGGTAGAAATAAAAGATTCCGATCTTGATATATTAGAAAATATTATGAAAGGTCAAAATGATGATGATGATGGTGAAGAACTTATCCATATAGATAATGATCTTAACAAAGAAAATATAAATAATAATGAAGAAGAAACTAAAGTAAAATCCGTTGAAAATTTTGATTCTATGGAAGAACTTTTAAATAAGGAGACTAACATGTCTGAAGAAAAAGAATTAGAAACTATTGAAAAAGAAAATTTAGATGGTAATGTAGCGGTTGAAGATGAATTCAAATTGGGTGATGATGATGACGATGAGCCTATCTTGAGGGAAGAAGAAAACAAAATTCCTGATGATGATGATTTTGACGGAGAAATAACTCAATCTGATTTGGATTATGCTATAAAATTATTTGAATCAGAAGAATCAAATGGAAATGCTAATGAATTTAGTTCAAAACAAGATATATTACTTTCAGAAAGTGAGGCTAATAAATTCAAGAAGTTGTTCGGATACTTTAAGAATATCGTAGAAAAGATGTCTCCTGAAGATTTAGGTGATTTCTCAAAAACAGAGTTTTATGATATGTATTCATCATTATTTAGAAAATTTGGTGATTAAACAATAAAAAAGGGGCTTAATTTTAAGCCCCTTTTTTATTATATTGTTTTATTTATTTTTAAAAAATTAATTTTTATCTTTTAATAGTACTAAATCTTCACCTTCTAATTCTTTAACTCTTACAGATACATATTGATCTTGAGGTACATTTAAGGCAAGTCCTACATAATTAGCAGATACAGGTAATTCTCTGCCGAATCTATCAACTAATACCAATAATGCTACTTTTTTAGGTCTTCCATAATCAAATAAAGCATTTAAAGCTGCTCTAATAGTTCTGCCGGTATAAAGCACATCATCTACAAGCAGTATAGTTTTTCCAGTAATATCAAAAGGTATATCAGTTTCTTTAATTTCAGGAAATTCAGAAAGAGAAGATAAATCATCTCTATAAAGATTTATGTCTATTGCTCCGATAGGTATATCAGTTTTAATTTTTTCTTCTAAAAGTTTTTTTAATCTTATGCCTAAAAAGTCCCCGCGTCTTCTTATTCCAACTATAGCTAGCTTTTCCATATCCTCTTTTTCTATAATCTCAGCTGCTAATCTAGGAAACACTTTTTCGTATTCTTCAGCTTTTAATAAAACTCTCATATTATACTCCTTATGATGTATTACTTTCTAAAATTATAACGATTAAAGAAAAAAAAGCAACATAATATTTTTTTACTTTTGCATAAAAAATATGTTAAGTGTTTTTTTACTTTACCGATATTATATATAAAGACAGTAAAAAAGATTAAAGTTAACATAAGAGTTGCTAATTTTATTTTACTGTTATATAATTGAAACAAACATATTAATTTAAGTGAGGAAATTATATGGCAGACGAAGAAAACTTAGACTTGGAAGAAGGCGAAGAAGAGGAACAAGCCGAAGCTACACCAAAGAAAAAATTTGGTTTAAGCCCTATGATTGTCAAAATACTTATGGGAGTTGCTGCCATTTTAGTTGTGGCTTTAATATCTGGGCTTATAGCGTTTTTCGTTTCTAAAAGTGTAGGAAAGGCTGCAGGTGTACAAGGCGGTGTAGTTGATGATATGGTAAAACAGCCACCACCATCAATTTATCGTATCGATCCAGAATTTAACGTAAATACAGCTGATATGGATGTAGCAAGATATGTTAAAGTTAGTATAATATTAACTTATACAACTAATGTTAAACAGCTTGCAGTAGAACTTCCTGAAAGATTTTATATGATAAGGGACAGAATTACTACTATACTTAGTTCTTATACTTATGATCAATTGCGAACTAATGAAGGTAGGGAACAGTTAAAAGCTGATATTAAACGAGAGATTAATAGTATGCTTAGAAATGGTCAAATAGATGGTATATTATTTGATAACTTCTTATTAAGCTAATGCTAATGGAAAAAATTTATAAGAGAAGGATACTTGTATGACAGAAGTATTGTCACAAAGCGAAATAGATGCGTTACTAAGTGCTATATCATCTGGAGAAAGTTTAGATAATATTGATACTAAGCGTGTAGAAGTAGAACATAGAAAAATAAAGATATATGACTTCAAACGTCCTGATAAGTTTTCAAAAGACCAAATTAGAACGCTTCAAATGATGCATGAAAACTTCGCACGTGTTACTACAACTTCATTATCAGCACAATTAAGAACATTAGTAGGTATTCACGTAGCAAGCGTAGACCAGCTTACTTATGAAGAGTTTATAAGAAGTGTTAGTAATCCTTCTACTTTGGCTATTGTTAGTATGGACCCTTTAAAAGGTAGCTCTATATTAGAGATTGACCCATCTATCACTTTTACTATTATTGATAGATTATTTGGGGGACCTGGTGAAAGTCCTAAGAACTTAAATAGAGAGTTAACAGATATTGAGTTATCAGTTATGGAAGGTATTATAGTAAGAATACTTGGTAACTTAAGAGAGGCTTGGTCTCAGGTAATAGATTTAAGACCACGTTTAGGTTCTATAGAAACTAACCCTCAGTTTGCTCAGATGGTTAGCCCTAATGACATGGTTGTACTTATTACTTTAGAAACCAAAGTAGCTGATGTTGAAGGTATGATGAACTTTTGTATACCATATATTACTATTGAGCCTATACTTTCTAAATTTTCTGCTCAATATTGGTATGCATCTATTAGAAGAGGAAGCACTAGCGAAAATTTAAAAATTATTAAAGAAAAATTACAAAATATATTTGTTGAAACTTCGGCGGAACTTGGATCTATGCAATTACCGCTATCAGACATTCTCAATCTTCAGAAAGGTGATGTTGTTAAATTTACTGATACGAAGATTACAGATCCTGTCATATTTAAGATAGGAAACAGAAAGAAATTCTTATGTCGTCCTGGTATATCAGGTAGCAGAATGGCTGTACAGCTTACAGGTGTTATGGATGGCGAGGCTGATATAACCGAAGACGATTTATTAAAAGAGGAGGATTAAGGTTATGATGAGTGACGGTGCATTATCTCAAGACGAAATAGAAGCTTTGCTAAAAGGTGCCGATGAAGCTTTTGGAGGAGACAGTGCTCCTAAAGCTAGTAATGGCGGAACTGTAGATAAACAACTTTTTAATGAAGCTGCTAAGTTGATAGCTGAAAATCAAGCTTTTTCACTATCTTCTATTTCTACTAAGACTGTATCCATTACTAATATTACTACTACAGTAGGTGATGTAAATAATTTACATCAAATGTTATCTGGTAAAATGATAGAGGCTAAAGTAGGTTATACTGGTTCTATCAATGGAAATGTATATTATTTCATGGGAGAAAATGAGGCTTTAATAGTTGCTTCTCTTATGATGGGACAAAAAGAAGCTGCTTTAAATGATATGGTAGCTCAAGTATTAAAAGAAGCTTTCTCACAAATGGTTGGAGTTTCTGACAGTGCTTTAAGTTCCAGATTCGGCGGAAGCTTTACTAACTCTCCTATAGAAACTTCTATATTGGAAGATGCTTTTAGTATTAATATACCTGGTTCTTTGGCTATAGTAAGCGGTTCTCTTTCTATTGAAGGCGAAGTGGAAAACGCTCCTTATGTATTTGCTTTGGAGCTTCCTTTATTACAAAGCCTTTTAAGTTCTGCTTCTAATACAGCTGCAGCACCTACTGCAAGTGCAAATACAAGTAGTAATACTGCTTCTTCTAATAACTCTATGTCTGGACATTCTGATAATCAATCTTATGATTCAGGTCCTCAATTAGGAGTACAGCATGCAGAATTTAATTCTTTAATGCCTGCTTCAGATGTACAAGGAACTGGAAACATCGGCTTGCTTATGGATGTAACCATGAACATGACTGTAGAACTTGGTAGAGCTACAATGACTATTAGAGATATACTAGGTCTTGGTGAAGGTTCTATCATAGAGCTTCAAAAATTAGCTGGTGAACCTGTAGATTTGCTTGTTAATGGCAAGTTAATAGCTAAAGGTGAGGTTGTGGTAATAGATGAAAACTTCGGTGTTCGTGTTACTGATATTATTAACCCTATGGACAGACTTACTAATAAACCTAGATAATTAAACTAAAAATTAGCTATAAATAAAAGCGGGGAATATTTAATTCCTCGCTTTTTTATTTTAAATTATCAATAAAATTTTTTTTAATAACTCAATTGAAATTATATTATAAACATATATAATATAATCAAAAGATATAATATTTAAGAAGTATAATAAATGAGTGATAAAGTAGAAAATAAAAATAATATACCTTCAGGTAATATCGGTTTACTTATGGATGTGACTATCACTGTCACAGTAGAATTAGGAAGAGCACGTTTAAGTATTAAAGAGATATTAAGTCTTGGAGAAGGTTCAATTATAGAGCTTCAAAAACTAGCTGGCGAACCTGTAGATTTGCTTGTTAATGGCAAATTAATAGCTAGAGGTGAAGTAGTTGTAATAGATGAATGTTTCGGTGTTAGAGTTACAGAGATTGTTGATTCTGTAGCTGATGTAGTTGCTGAATCGCCCAAAGAAAAAAGTAAAAAATAATTAATTTTACATTCTTATATAAATCAGTTCTTATTATATAAGTGATAAATTTATAAATGTTTTCTATATGTAAAAATAATAAATCTTTAATAATTACTTATGAAAATTTTATTTATAAATTATTAATTTTAAATAAAAAAAATTTTATTTATAAATTATTAATTTTAAATAAAAAAAATTTTATTTAGTCTAACTTTAATTTAATATCATTCTTTACGATAATATAGTTACTATGAACAGCAAGAATCGTTTTATAATTTTTTCAGTAGTTATTATCGTTTTAATAATTGTTTCTTTTTCATCTCTTATAGTTACAGCAAATATGAGGGTGTCTGAGAATATAATAAGAGAAAGTGAAGTTAATAAAATTCCTTCTTCAAGTGAAAAATTTAGTGATATAATAGAAAATAGAAAAGTTAGAATACTTATAGATCCTGGACATAATGCTGCTACTAAAGGAGCATTGGGATATTTGGGTTATGAGTATTATATGAATTTGAGAGTTGCTAGAGAATTAGCAAAAATACTTTCTGAAGATGAAAGATTTGAATATTTTTTAAGCAGAGATGGTGCTTATTACAGCAGACCTATTAAAGAATATATGACTAATAATTATGCCGAACTTTTGGGTATATATAATACAAAAGTTAAAGGTGAAGAGAGAACTGGAAATTTAACAAGATATCAAACATTAGAGATGTATGCTATAAGACACTATGCTATAGATAATAATTTTGATTTGCTTTTAAGTATACATTTTGATTATATGCCTTATATAAAAAGAAGAGCTAAAACTTCAGGTTTCCATGTTATAGTGAGTCCATACAATAGAGAATTTCCAGCTTCTATGCAGGTTGCTTATAAGTTATCTGAACGCATGCAGGAAAAATATAATATTTCTCCTGTGATAGGGCATGACAGAGTTCTTCCTAATACAGTATGGAAATTTTATGATAAAGAAGAATTGATTAAAGAAGGAATATCTTTAAGAGGCCTTATTGTTATAGGCGATGCTTTTGAAAATGCTTATAATAAACAAGAAATAAAAAAAGATGTGCCTTCTGTTTTGATTGAAGCAGGATTTATACATGAATGGCAGTTTGGAAGTAATAAAGCTGTAAAAGAATTAGCTTACCAAATGTATGAAGCTTTGGTTGATGTATATACTACAAAATAAACTATTAAACGGTTATTTATATTGATTAAATATTAATATTTTGTTAAAATAGTTTTCAAATTAGGTAGTAATTGGATTATGCATAAAAGAAAAAATAAAGTTAAATATATTAATAAAAAACCTTCTGCAATTTATTTGTTTTTTAGAAAAATAATTAGATTCTTCACTCATAGAATCTATTTTATGTTTATACCGCATTCTAAAAAGAAAACAAAAACTTTATCAATACCAGTTTATGCATTAATTTTTATTGTATTAATAATAATTGGTGCTTTGCTTTCTACTTTTTCTTTTCTTACAAAAAATACTGTACTTGCAAGTAAAACTGAAGTGTTAAGCGGAAGTTATCAGGATAAATTAGCTGAAATAAACTTATTGGAAAATATTTTTAATTCTGTAGCTACTAATGATTATTATAGAAATGATATGTCAAATATGGTTAATCTATTAAAAATAGATGATGAGGCTATGAAGCTTTCTACTAATAATTATATAGATAATATTTTGCTTCTTAATTCAAGAGCAGAGGAACTAGAAAAGTTAAGATTATATTTAGATGAATTAAAAGCTAATATCACTTCAAAGAATAATGCTTTAGAGCCTATACCTTCAATACTTCCTATAGATTCAAGATATGCTGTTATATCTATGCCTTATCAAAAAGGTTCTATAGTATCAAAAGGTGTAGGATTTGAAACTATTGCTGGAACTTTAATAAGGGCTACTGCTTCAGGTACTGTAAATGATGTTTCTTATGATAAAGATACTGGATTTACCATTACTATATATCATAGATTTGGTGTTGTTACTAAATATACAGGTTTAGCTACTTCTTTAGTTTCTGAAAAAATGACTGTTAAAAAAGGTGAAATAATCGGAAACGCTAAAACAGGTATTTTTGAATATGAATTAAAAATAGCGTCTTCTTATGTTAATCCTTTATTATTTACTACTGTAAAATATGAAGATAGAGAATAAAAATTTGAAAAATGGCATAAAGTATGCAGCACTTGGTGTTGAATTTGGAAGTATGGTTCTAGGTTTGGCATTTGTGGGACATTATGTTGATAAATATTTTCAAAGTAAGCCATTATTTACTATAGTAGGAATATTTATTGGGTTTGTCTCGGGAATATATAGACTCTATCAAATATCTAAAACTTTTGACAAATTGAATAAGAAATAGAGGAGAGATTATTTATGGAACCTATAATTACTAGCTTATTAGATACTGATTTATATAAATTCACCATGCAGCAATGTGCTTTAAGGCAGTTTTCAGATGTTTGGGTGCGTTATGTATTCAAGAGCAGAAATATTTTAGAATGGACTTCCGATATGCATGAGGAGTTTTTGAAGCAGATAAAATATTTTTGTAATTTGACTTTTCAGAAAGAAGAACTTGAATATTTATCTTCTTTAAGATTCATAAAAAAAGATTATATAGAATTTTTAAAATTATACAGACCATTAGAAGAGCATATAAAAGCTTTATTTGATAATAATAAATTAACTGTAGAAATAGAAGGTCCTTGGTATCAGACAATTCTTTGGGAAATTCCAATTCTTGCTATGATTAGTGAAATTTACTATACATATACAGTTTGTAAAGATGATGATGGAAAAAAAGCTTATGAACAGGCTGAAATTAATTTGATAAAAAAGATAGATGAAAAATTAATTCCAATGCATAAAGAAGATAATGGATTTAAGCTTTCAGAATTTGGTACTAGAAGAAGATTTTCTTTTAAATGGCAGGATAAGGTTGTTGATATACTAAAGAAAAAATTGCCTGCTTCTTGTTTAGTTGGAACAAGCAATGTTTATTTTGCTAAGAAGTATGATTTGCTTGCTGTTGGAACGAATGCCCATGAATATTATCAAATTGGTCAGGCTTTAGATAAGGTTAGACTTGCTGAGAGTCAGAAATTTATGCTTCAATCTTGGGTTAATGAATACAGAGGAGATTTAGGTATAGCATTATCCGATACATTAGGAACTGATAAATTCTTAAAAGATTTTGATTTATATTTTGCTAAACTTTATGATGGAATAAGACATGATTCCGGAGATCCTATTACTTGGGGTTATAAAGTTATAAATCATTATAAAAGTCTTAGAGTAGATCCTAAAACAAAAACTCTACTTTTCAGCGATAGTCTTAATTTTGACAAGGCTTATGTAATATATAAAGAATTTAAAGATGAAGCAAAAGTAACATTTGGAATAGGTACTTATATTACTAATGATTTTGAACCTGTTGCTAAGCCTTTAAATATAGTTATGAAGCTTCAAAGTGTTAATGGTAAGCCTGTTGCTAAATTATCTGATGATGATGGAAAAACTATTTGTGAGGATATGAATTTCCTTAATTATTTGAAAATTGTTGCTAAAGAATAAAAATAATAATATATAAAATTTATTCATAAAAAATACGGGGCGGGAATTAAGTTTGTGAATTTCATTACATCTGCCCGCCCTTTATCTTTATTATTTTTATTGATATTTCTGTATTATTTTCTTTAAAAAGTGAAACAGTTATTTTAACTGCCCACCCAGGATTTTTTTAACTTTGTTATGTATTCATCGCACGTAGAATGAAGCTAAAAATATAAATTTATTTGAAATACAATATTTTTTATATTATGAATTTGATTCACCGTGCGTTAAATAAATTCTAAATTTAATCAACACTTGGGTGGGTGCTAAAAAATCTGATTAAGTTATAAAGATGATTAATATAAAAAATCAAAATTTATTAATAAAGAATAAAGGGCGGGGTGTGTAAATAAATTTTCTAATACTAAATATGATTAAAATATATTTAGTATTAGAAAGTAATCAGTTATTATATTAGACTATTATATATTTTGTTCATGTTCTAATAATCTTTTATAGAAAAATTCTATTCCGAAAGCTCCTAAAGGTGCAGTTATTAATATAGCAAGCACCGCTATTGTGAGTATGATTTCGCCTGATGCAAAACCTAATGATAAAGGAATTGAACCTATAGCAGCCTGCACTGTTGCTTTAGGACAATATGCTATCATAGAAAATATTCTTTCTTTTTTGTTTAGTCTAGTTTTTATTAATGAAACAAGCACTCCTAACATTCTAAATATTAAAGCTCCGAATATCAAAATAATACCTGTAAGTCCAGTATTTAAAGCATAATTTATATTTACAGCGGCACCTACTAATACAAAAAGCATAATTTCAGCAGCTACCCAAAGTTTTGAATATTTTAATGATAGTCTTTTTGCTAGCTCTGCTTTTTTGCTTTTTAAATATGCCCCTGTACTCATAACAGCCAATAGCCCTGAAAAACCTATAATGCCTCCGAATAATTTTGAAATGGAATTTTCTATTGTTATAAGTATAAATGATATGCTCAATATTATAACCACTTTGGCACTGTCTCTTATATGAAACCTTGTAAAGAATTTTGCCAATATAAATGCAATCAATATTCCTGCTAAAAGTCCAAAGATAATAGAGGTTGGTATTTTTACAAAGTCAAGTGCAGAAACAGTTCCTCCTTTAACGAGTGAAGTAAAAGAAGCGAATAATACTATTACAAAAATATCATCAACTGAAGCACCAGCCATTAATAATTGAGGTATGCTTTTATTAGTACCGTATTTTTCTTCCATAAGTTTTAACATTTTAGGAACAAGCACTGCAGGAGAAACAGCAGCAACTACAGATCCCATTAAAGCAGCTTCAAGTAAAGTGATATCAAATAGTTTAGGAGCTATTAGAACCATTCCTATTATTTCAAAACTTGCAGGAACAAAGCACATTAATATTGCAGGACGTCCTACTTTTTTTAAATCTTCTATATCAAGATTAAGTCCAGCACGTGTTAGTATTATAATTAGTGCTAGTTCTCTTAAATCTGCTGATATTGAAAGTATTGAATTATCTAATAGATTTAAACAATATGGCCCAAGTATGATTCCTGTTATAATAAGTCCTAAAAGCGAAGGAAGTTTTAAAAGAGAAAATATTTTTCCTAAAATCATTCCGCATAAAAATATTAATGCCAAACTAAGAAGCATAAAAGTAAATCCTTTTTTAATTGTATTTGATTTTTTATTATGAATCAGAGATTTTAGAAAATATAAAAACTACTATCTGCAAATTCATAAGTACTTAAATTATAGTTTTTTATTGATTATAATTTAAGTTTATAAAAATCATAAAATTTGCAGAAGTCATCAGCTTTTATATCTTATTGAAATATTAAGCGGTTTGATTATTTAATAGAAAAATAATCTAAGGAGACCTCATTCCTTATTTGTGAAAAGCATTTTATCATAAATATTTTTTATTTCAAGTTTTTATGCTTTTTTATAATTAATAATTTATGCTGCCGCACGTTGAGAGAATTTTGTTTAATAATTTAATTTTTTTTATTATTGATATTTTTTTATTTTTGTATTATTAAACGTGCGGTTGTAAAAATTATAAAGTTAAAAAATTAGGGGGGTGTTATATTTTTTATTTAGATATTAAAGGAATTATGTATTATAATATTGCATAAAACTAATAAAGTAATAGGGTGGGCATTTGTAATTAATTTTCTAAGAAATTTAATAAAAAATCCCGCCCTTTTTCTTTTTTATGCAATTTCAAATTATTGATTAAAATTATATTTAAAACTAAATTTGAAAAAGCATTACCCGCCCAAGTTTGGATTAGAGTTAGAATTTATATCACCGCACGTTGAGATGTTTTTTTGAAGGATTTAGTTTTGAATTATTAATAGTTTTTTATTTTTGTGCTGTTAAGCGTGCGTAAAATGGTTTTTATTTAAATGTAAAGCCAAAAAATACAAATTAATATTAATATTTTTGAATATATCTAAAATGTTATATTTAAGGTAAATTTTTTTGATGTATAAATTTTTTTTATTGTACTTGATATTTATTTATTATCTAATATACTTATAATTATTACTTATTTTCTAAGATTGGAGTATAAAAAGTGAAACATATCAAATTATTAGCCATTTTCTTAACTTTTAGTTGTTCTATATTCGCATTGACTGCTGGTGAAACAGATTTATTTAATGCTATTAATGAAAAAAATGCAGATAATGTATCGACTATCATTTCTAATTCTATGGATATAGATATAAATGTGTTAGATGCAGAAGGATATACTCCTTTACATAGAGCTATTTATAATAGAGATTTAGATACAGTAAATATACTTTTACAAAATGAAAATATAGATATTAATTCTAAATTGGATATAAAAGTTAGTATAGACGGCTGGTATTTAGGAGGAGCTACTCCTTTAATATTAGCTTCATATATAGGAGCTTCAGATATAGTTACAGTTTTGCTTGATAATAATGCAGATATCAAAGCAAAAGATGATGTAGACGGCAGTATGGCTATACATATGGCATCAGCTAATGGAAATAATGAAGTAGTAAAAATACTTTTAGAAAAAGATCCAACTACAATAAATGATGTAGATAATAGAGGAAATACTCCATTACATTGGGCAGCTATGAAAGATAGACCAGAAACTGTTAAATTATTAATGGAAAATGGAGCTGACATAGAATCACAAGATGCTGACGGTTGGACACCTTTACATTATGCTGCTGCTTTCTCTTCACTTCAAACCGTTCAAACACTTGTAGAATTAGGAGCTGATAAGACAAGTAAAACTAAAGATGGAAATGAGCCTGTATATTATGCTAGACGCGATGATGTAAAAAACTATTTAACAGGAAATGTTGCTGTGGCAGAAGGTGAAGGTACTACAGATGAAGAAACTCTAAACGAAGAAACTTCAGACGAGGAAATGGCAGTAGCTGATAATGATGCTGAGCAAACAGATGAAGAAACAATGTCAGAAGAAGAAGTTGTTACAGATGAATCTACAACAGAAGAAGGTCCAACTCAATATGTTAATAATACAGAATTAGATGTTAAACAGCTTGAACTTTTAGTAGCTATAAAAAATAATGATATAATAGCAGTAAATACTTTAATGAAAGAAGGTGTTAATCCTAATTTTGTAGATGAAAACGGATATTCTCCTTTACATTTAGCCGTTATTAACAATAGTTTGGATTCAGTAGAGGCATTGCTTGCTTATAAAGATATAGATAAAGAAATAAGACTTCCTTATGAAGCTACTTTAGATAATTGGTATTTAGGCGGAGCTACTCCTTTAATAGTTGCTTCTTATATAGGAAATGCAGATATAATGTATGCACTTATCAATGCTGATTGTAATATAAGAGCTAGAGATGATATAGATGGTGCTATGCCTATACATGTTGCTTCAGCTAATGGAAATGATGATGCCGTGATATTATTATTAGAAAAAGATAAAACTTTAGTAAATGAAACAGATAATAACGGAAATGACACACCATTACATTGGGCAGCTATGAAAGATAAGCCTTCTACAGTAAATGTTCTTTTGAAATATGGCGCTGATACAAAAATACAAAATACAGATGGAAATACACCTTTACATTATGCTTCAATGTATGCTGGTGCTGAAGTTATAAAAAATATAGTTGCTTCAGATAAATCTAGCGTAAATATGGCAAATAATGAAAATATGTATCCTATACACTATGCTGCTTTAGAGAATAATGTTGATGCTTTAGTAACATTAGTAAATGAAGGTAATGCTGATGTTAATATGAAAGATTCAACAGGAGATACAGCTTTACATTATGCTGCTGCTTATGGTAATATAGACAGTGTTATGGCATTAGTAGAAAAATGTAATGCTGATAAAACATTAAAAGACAGTGAAGGTTATACAGCTGCTGATTTAGCTTCAGATAATGGCTATGATAATATAGCTAGTTATTTGAGAGGCGATTCTAAGTATATACCAGAAAATAATGATAAAAATACAGATGAAAATATTGATAAGAATACAGACAGTAAAGAATTAATACTTCCGGAATATAAGAAAAGACCAGATTTAAATAAGAAATGGTGGTAATTAATTTTTTATTTATTATAATTGTGTGATTAGAATAGGCTTGGAATTTTTTATATAATTTCAAGCCTTTATTTTTATATTAATTTAATTGTTTCTAACTAAATTAATATAATAACTTAATGTATATTATAATACAATATTTTATTTGACAAAAATATTGATTATGTTATAATATTAAATATGTATTCTAATAATGACATCATATTAAATAGACAGTCTACAGTCTACAGTCTACAGTCTACAGTCTACAGTCTACAGTCTACAGTCTACAGTCTACAGTAGTCTATAAAAAAATTATTATTACTCTATTCTCCTTTCTTTGGAGAATTTTATAAGATTATAGGGAGATTTCTATATGCCAATAATTAATTATGATGATAAAGTCAATGAATTAAAAATGGAAGATATTGTATATCATGGTTCTAAAGTTGATAATTACAATTATTTAGAAATAAATTGGCAAATATTATATGGGTGTAATTATAAATGTTCTTATTGTTTTGGGCAGGATATTTTGAAGAATGATTTTACCTCTATTGAAAAATTAAAGAAAGCTGTTGATAAAATTTTTAGAATAAAGAAAGAATATTATAGTTTTACTCTACTAGGCGGAGAGGTAACTTATCATCCTGATTTTTTAGAATTAGTAAAATATATATATTCTTTTGATGCTAAAATTTCAATACTTTTGATAAGCAATGCTAGTAAAAGTATTGATTATTTTGATAAATTATTATCTTATGTTGGTAATAATGAATTTTCAATGAATTTTTCTGTACATTTTGAATATGCAGATTTAAATCATATAAAAGAATTAATAAAACTTTTTAATAAATATAAATATACTATTAATGTTAATTTTATGCTTCATCCTGATTACAAAGAAAAAATATATAATTTTTTTGATGAACTTATTGAGATGAAAAAAGAATATTTTTTTAATTTTGGTATTACAGAGCTTAGAGAACCTCCTGATTTTTCTAGAATAGACAGCAGATATGATAAAGATTTTTTTACTTGGATTGATAGTGCCAGAAAAACTATATATAATGTAAAATCGAATGCGGTTCCTTTTCAAAAAAGACATATGTTATTTCCTTGTTCATATTTTACTAAGAAAACCAATGATTTAACTGAAAATATAAGTATAAATCATAATTTGGCATTGAGGAATAATTTAAAACAATTTCAAGGTTTTTATTGCTGCGGAGGTGAAAATTTATTAAGAATAGAATCAAATGGATCATATAAAGGAGCAGTGTGTAGGCAATTTCCTATTGTAGGTAATATATATGAAGATGAAGATATAGATTTATATAAATTATCTGAATATGTAAAATGTAATATATTGCAATGCGGATGTTCTTCAAATGATAGATGTAATAAGTATAAAAATGAAAAAGAAGCTAAAAAGTATGTTTTAAATTATAGAAAAAAATATCCAGAGTTAATGATGGAATATTTACTTAATACTATTGAAGAATTAAAAAAAGATATCAATTCTAATAATAAGAATAATGTTGATGATGTAAATAAGAATCTTACTAATATAAATAATAGGGTTAATGATGTAAATAAGAATCTTACTAATGTAAATAATAAAGTTAATAGTATAGATAATAAATTTAACAATAAAATTGATAAATTAATTGATACTTTAGCTTGGTGGATACCTTTCAAAAAGAAACGTGATGAATTTAGGAATAAGTTTAAATAATAATTATTTAATTTGATATATAGGCTTGGAATTTATTTGTGAATTTCAAGCCTTTATTTTTTATATTTATAAATAAATTCTGTTATATAAGTGATTTTGTAGATAATGAATCATATATGAAACTAATTGTACATATAATACTTATTTATGATTTTTTTGATATTTTATTATAAATATAGTAAATTATTTTGTTATTGTGAATTTTATAAAATAAATTTTATTGGTAATCATAAAAAAATATGTATAATAAATTTGCATTAGAAACAAATATATAATACAATGTAAGATAATATATTAATTGAGAGGAATGAAGAATATGTTTAAAGGCACTACAATATGTGCAGTATGCAGAAATGGCGTTACTGCAATAGCAGGAGATGGACAGGTAACATTAGGTGAAACAGTAATGAAGCCTAATGCAGTAAAATTAAGAAAATTATACGGCGGTAAAGTTATATCAGGTTTTGCAGGTTCTACTGCTGATGCTTTTACATTATTTGAAAAATTTGAAAAAAGATTACAGGAGTTTTCTGGTGATTTAACTAGAGCTGCTGTTGAACTTGCACGTGAATGGAGAACAGATAAGATGCTTAGAAATTTACAGGCTCTTATTATAGTTGCCAGTAAAGATAAAATGCTTTTACTTTCAGGTAATGGAGATGTTATAGAAAGTGAGAATAATATATTAGCTATAGGTAGCGGTGGGCAGTATGCTAAAGCAGCTGCTATGGCATTATGTGAAAATACAGATCTTTCAGCTAAAGAAATAGCAAGAAAGGCACTTGAAATAGCTTCACAAATATGTATATACACTAATAGCAATATTTCTTTGGAGGTTATAGAATAAATATGTCATTTGATGTGAAATTAGAAAGTGAACTTACACCTAGAAGAATAGTAGAATCATTAGATCAATATATAATAGGTCAAACAGAGGCTAAGCGTTCAGTTGCTATAGCTTTAAGAAATAGATATAGAAGACGTCATTTACCAGAAGAATTAAAAGATGAAGTGGCTCCAAAAAATATTATTCTTATAGGGCCTACTGGAGTTGGTAAGACAGAAATAGCTAGAAGATTAGCAAAATTAGTAAATGCTCCTTTCATCAAAGTAGAAGCTACTAAATATACAGAAGTAGGATATGTAGGACGCGATGTTGAGAGTATGGTAAGAGATTTAGTCAATGTTGCTATATTCGATTTAAAAACAGCTATGATGAAAGAAGTAGAAAAAGAAGCTACTGAAATAGCTTTGGATAAATTGGCAAAACTTTTACTTCCATCTGTAAAAAAAGAAGATGAGGCAAATATTTCCAGTGAAGAAATGGAAAAGAAGAAAAATGCCAAAGAACAGATGAAAAAACGCATAGCTAATGGTGATTTTGATGAAAGTTATGTTGAATTAAAGATAACAGGCGGCGGCAATAGAATGTTTGGTATAATTCCAGGCATGGGATTTGAAGAAAGTGATATGATTCAATCTATGGTTGGAAGTATTATGCCTCCTAATAAGAAACATAAACGTTTAAGAGTAAAAGAAGCTAAAAAATATCTTATAAATGAGGCTTCAGAATCTCTTATAGATATGGATAAAATCACTTCAGATGCTTTGAGCCTTACTGAAAATATGGGTATAATATTTTTAGATGAGATAGATAAAATAGCCAGCGGCAATAAAACAGACAGTGCTGATGTTGCAAGACATGGCGTACAGAGAGATTTGCTTCCAATAGTTGAAGGAACAACAGTTAATACAAGATATGGTCCTATAAAAACAGATCATATATTGTTTATTGCGGCAGGTGCATTCCATATTAATAAACCTTCTGATTTGATTCCAGAGCTTCAGGGAAGATTCCCTATAAGAGTGGAATTAAAAGCTTTATCTAAAGAAGATTTTAAAGATATTCTTGTAAATCCTAAAAATGCTATAACTAAACAATATCAGGAACTCCTTAAAACAGAAGGAGTAACTATAGAGTTTGAAGATGCTGCTTTAGAGGCAATAGCAGATATGGCTTATAATATCAACACTAATGTTGAGAATATAGGAGCAAGAAGACTTTATACTATTATGGAAAAAGTTTTTGAGGAAATTTCATTTACTGCTGATGAACATAAGGGTGAATTTATTAAGATTAATGCCGATAATATTAAAGATGCTATGAAGGATATAGAGGATAATAGAGATATTAGCAGATATATTTTATAATAGTGTTTTGATTTACAGTATAGATTTTTTGTTTTTTTTTTATAAAATTATATAGTGTATAGTTAAAAATATAATTGGAGTTTATAATATGGATAATAACAATAATAATGAACAACAAGATAGTACTGTATTTATTAAGTGGGTGCCTTTGTATGAAACTAGACATAAACTGATAGACAGTCAGCATAAGGAATTAGTTAATATAGTTAATGAGCTTTATATGTCTACAGTTGATAATAGTGCCAATACCAATGAGGCCTTCATTAAAGCTATTAAAAAATGTATTGATTATACTCAATATCATTTCAAAACAGAAGAAAAAATAATGGATCTTATTAATTATTCTGATGCTGAAAACCATAAGGCTATGCATAAGAGTTTTTATTTAGAAATAGTTGATCAAATCAGGAAATATGAAGAAGGTCAGCCATTCGTAGCAAATAAATTTATTAAATTCTTAAAAGATTGGCTTTTAGAGCATATCGGTTTCCAAGATAAGAAATTTGTAAATGAAATCAAGGAAGCTTTAAAGAAAAAAGAAGGTAATCAATAAATTTGCTTTATATTTAAGATTTATAACATTATTATTCTTTATAATAAATAATATAAATGGAATATAGGAAAAATTATAAGTGTCAAAAAGTAATTCATATACCGTTGGGGTAATCATATTAAGTATTATTAGTGCTATACTTTTATCTTTGGCTTTTCCACCATTAAATTTATTTCCTATTTCTTTTATAGCTTTTGTTCCGCTTAATATTATTATATATAAATCAGATAAAATTAGATATTATATAATAGCAGCATCTATATTTGTATTTCTATTTTTTGGCTACCTGCTTATGTGGGTAACTTCCTTTATGCTTAAGGAAACAGAGGCTATAGTTTCTTTTCTGACATTATTTACTATACTGTTTTTAATAATATTCTTATTTTATTTCCCAGCTATGCTTTTAAGCGGATTTTTATCCAAGAAATTACCTCAGTTTAGATTTTTAGCTATACCGCTTGTATTTACATTTATGGAATATATGAGAAATGTAGGATATCTTGGTTTCCCTTGGGGAATTATAGGATATTCACAGTGGAATTTCTCTTTATTTATACAATCAGCAGATATATTTGGCGTATTAGGTATTAGTTTCTTTGTGTATTTTTCTAATGCTGTTATAGCTCATTACCTAGTATTATTTGTAGAAAAGAATGATACTAAGAAAAAAAGTAAGAAAGCTTATATACCAGCTTTAGTATTTGTAGTATCATTTGCAGTTATAATGGTATATGGTGCTATAAGGATTAATGTAGAAGAATCAAAAAGAGTGTTGCAGCCTAAAACTAAAATAGCTTTGATACAGAAGTCTTTTGATCCAAATATATACTGGAATAATATTTATACCGGTGAGCCTTATAGAAAAAATTCTAAAGGTATACAGGGTTTTGCTGAAAAGTTCCTTTTGAAGCCTGAGAAATTTGTCAATGAAGAAAAACCAGACGGAGTAACACAAAATGGTACTGTATCTGTAAAACGTGTTGCTAATTTGGCAAGAGATGCAGCACTTTCTAAACCTTCTTTGATAGTATATCCTGAATCTGTTACATTGGATTCTTATGGCTTTTATATATCCGAATATAAAGAAATTTTTGATTATGGACTAGCTTCAAATTCCATGTATCCTGGAGTATATAACACTTATCTTTTATACGATATGATTAGATATACTCAAACTTATCATTTATTAGGAACCACAATTATAAAAGAAGATACTAATAAAGATGCTTATAATCCTTATAAGTATTATAATGGTATGGAATTTATTAATGATAGGGGTAATGTAATAGGTGAATATTCTAAGATTAAACTTGTACCGGGCGGAGAATCATATCCTTTTCAAGATAATGAATTCTTACTCAATACATTCCCTTTTAAAAATATAATAAATTTCATGTATGCCCAATTTGATAAAGCAGGTGCCAATAGATGGGATAGGGGTAAAAGTATTACAGTATTTAATCACCCTAATGGTTATACTTTTTCAGGTATTATATGTTTTGAAAGTGCATTTGGTGATTTTGTTAGAAAATTTGTATATGATGGGGCACAAACTTTAGCTGTTATAACAGAAGATGCTTGGTCATATAGCGATGAGTCTTTACTTCAGCATTTTTATATGTCCATATTTAGGGCTATAGAAAATAGACGCGATATAGTTCATAATGGTAATTCTGGCGTTACTGGACATATATCAAGTACTGGTAAAATCATAGCTACACTTCCTTTCTGGAAGCCTGATTATATGGTGGCTAATGTTGCTCTTAATAGTGCTACAACAATATATACTAAATTCGGTGAATGGTTTGTTGCTCTTTGTTTCATAGGAATTTGTGTACTATTATTCTTTGCTACTACAAAAACTTTAATTGAATTAAAAGAAATAATTAAAAAACGCTTCTTTGCTAAAACATTAGAAACAGTACCAGTTGCTCCGGCAGCTCCTTCAGCTAAAAAAGTTGATGAATATATTAACAATGATTCTAATAATGATTTACCTAGTTTAGATGATATAGAAGAATTAGTTAAAAAAGATATAGTATCAGAAAAAGATAATGCTGTTCAAAAAGATATTACAATTAAAAAAGAGAATACAGTTGAAAAAGATGTTAAAAATAATAATATAGATAAAAATGTTATTGAAAAAAATGATAATCAGCAAATTAAAGAAACTCAAAAATCTATAAAAGCAGAAAATAAGGCTATTGCTGTAAATAAGCCTTTAGTTAAAGCGGAGAAAGAAGCTGATAAAAAAATAGATATTTTTTCTGATAAAAGTTATATGTCTGATGATCCTGCTAAGACTTATAGTATATTTGATGATACTAAATACACATCAGATATTTCATCTACTTTGAGTACAATTATTGAAGAAAATGAGAAAGTTTTTGATAAAGGTAAGGTTATGAAGAAAAATAATAAAATGAAAAAAGATGATAAATAGAGGAAATGTATGTTAGGGGCTATTAGAGTACTTATAGCGACAGATTCTAAAAATATTTCTGGACTGCTTAATAACATTTTGGCAAATTACTATAGAATAAATGTTGTTGGAGTAGTTTATAATGGTATAGAGGCCTATAAGTCTATAGTATCTCTTAAGCCCGATTTTGCTGTTATGGATGCAGATCTTCCTTTGATGGGCGGTTTAGAAATTTTAAAACTATTAAAAAAGGAAAATATAAAGATTAATATTTTAATAATGAGTTCTTTAGCACATAATCAAGATGCATCTATGAGAGGTTTTGATTTAGGTGTTCTGGAATTTATTCAAAAAACTAGAAATATTACAACCGAATTTATTAAAGATAATATTCTTAGCAGGATAATAGAAATATCTAAAAAACAATCAGATGATATAGAATATGTACCGGAATCTAATATAGATTATAATTTTAATTTTCTTAACAGTACCCCTATAACTCCTGTTGCTGCGGCTTCAAATACTAATAAAACAACAGTTGATGACAATGAACAAACATATCTTAATAAATTTGATGATAATGTTAGAATAATACCTTTTAATCAAAAACAGGTTGCAACTGCCATATCTAAAATTCTTAAATTTGATTTAAAGCCTCCAAAGTTGGTGGCAATAGGAATATCTACAGGAGGTCCTAGAGCTTTGAGGATTATGCTTCCTAGTTTGCCTAGTGATTTTCCGCTTCCTATACTTATATCGCAGCATATACCTAAAGAATTTTCTTCATCTTTAATATCCAGTTTGCAGGATATATGTAAAATAAGGATTAAAGAAGCAACTGTTGATGAAGAATTAGCCCCTTCAATAGTTTATATATCTCCTGGAGATAAAAATATGGGAGTATATATGGACTCTAAAGGAAAAATAAGAATTAAATTTTATCCGGATACAGATCATAAATTTATTTATACTCCTTGTGTTAATTATTTATTTGAAACTATTGATAATGTATTAGTTAATAAAGCTGTAGCTATTGTTATGACTGGTATGGGTAATGACGGTACAGATGGTATGATTAAGTTATACAAGCATGGAAATTTATGTATAGCTCAGGATAGAGAAAGTTCTACTGTATTTGGAATGCCTAGAAGTGTTATAGAAAATAAAGCTGTGCATGTGGTTTTATCTCTTTATGATATTGCAGAGTTTTTAATACAATATATGAGGTTGAAAAAAGTATGAAAAATATTTTAATAATATTTTGTTTTATGACATTGATGCTTTTTACTTCTTGTAAAAAAGAGTATGAGGCTAATAGTGAATATAGTATTTATGAGTATGAAAATTATATTTCTAAATTGATTTCAAATAAGGATACATTGGAATTTACTTCTAATTTTGTTTTGAATTTAGATGAAAATGTTGTTAAGACTTTGAATGAAATGTCTTTAATATATGAGCTTACTCCAGTTAATATTATAGAATCTATAAAAAATATGGGAGCTTTATATCAGAGAATATTTTCAAATAATGATGATGCTCTTTGTAATTATTTGCCTAAAGAAGGCGGTTATTATGATGTCAGCATAACTTATAAAAAATATAAAGATGTTGTAATAGCACAATTTGAATATCCTTCTTTTAATGAGATATCTGAAAATTCTATTGAATTTGTTGCTATTTATTTGAATGATAAATGGAATTTACTTACTATTAATTTTTTAAATATTTAAGGATTTTTAATGAAAAAAAATTTTATTGCATTAATAATGATTGTATCGCTTCTATTTGTTTCTTGTTTAGAAGATTTGGATAGTACTAAGAAAAAATCTTTATTTGTTTTTTATGATGAAATGAAAAATGAAATATTAAAAGATAATATAAATTGGATAGAAAAAAATTCTAATATAGACAATATAGAAAATATTAAAGATATTTTAATAGATAATAATGATTCTGTAAAGAAATTGATATCATCTTCAAATGGAGAATACTCTGTTACTATTAATTATACAATAGGTGATAATACAAGTCCTTATAAAGGTTATTATATTATTAGAAATTCAGAGTTTTCGCCTACTTATTATTATATAAGAGTTGTAAATGATTCAAATAAATGGAAAATAGAATCTATTGATAAATTGCCCTTAAAATAATGATTTTGTTATATTTGATAATTGCGACAAACTATTCTTTGTGAAGTCTCAAACTGTAATTATAAAATAAATTGATTTTCAACTCTGTACAGCTTTCAATGTTGTGTGCTTTGCTTAACTTTTTATATTTATAAGTTAAAGCAATAAACGAGCAGATGATAACTAACAAATAAAGTTGTCAGCTGTTTTTAAGCTAGTTTATCGTTAGTAATAATAAAAAACAGTGAATATATTATTTGTTTTATATACTAAGAAGTTTTAAGTTTGTCAACCGATGCACTTTATATAGAATTATCAACTTTTTTTGTCGCACAAAAAAGTTGCTGCCTACGGCACGCAGAGCGAAAAACGCAATTGCTAAAACTTTATATTAAAAACATTCCTATTAAATATAGAGTATAACCTATAAAAATGCAGTTCTTCGCGAAGCGTATCCGAGTTTATCGAGGATATAGGTTCTTTTATACCAATACTTACAGTACTTCCTTCGGTCGTAAAAGAACTGGGGTCTGGGGCAAAGCCCCAGATATAAAAAAGAAAATATAAATTTATTTCTGACAAAATATAATTGTTTAGGTATATATTATTTATTTTATATAAAAAATATTAATAGTTAAAAATAATAGTGATATTTACAAAAAATATTAAATATACTAAAATAAAAATAACTACTTAATATTTTTTTTATAAATAAGGAAAAATAAATATGTATACGATAAAAGCCCCATGCAAAATAAATCTTTCTCTTGATATAACTTCAAAAAGGGAAGACGGATATCATTTGATTGAATCTTTATTTCATACAGTTAATTTATATGATATTATAAATATTGAAAAATCAGATGAATATAAAATATCAACTTCAGGTAAATTTGCTTTGAAAGATGAAAGCGAGGATAATATAGTAACAAAAATATTTAAATATTTCAAAAATGACATGGGACTTAAAGATAATTATAATATACATATAGAAAAAAACATACCTACAGGTGCAGGACTTGGAGGAGGTTCTTCAGATGCTGCTAATGTTATTAAGTTTTTTTTAAATGAATTAAATATTAAGGCTGATAATAATTTGATAGAATCCTTTTCAAAATTCGGTGCTGATATTCCTTTCTTTATAAAAGGAGGCTGTGCTTGGGTTTCCGGAATAGGTGAAAAAATAATCAATTATGATTTTACTTTGCCTTATGATATAATCTTAATTTTTCCTAATATTCATGTTTCTACAAAATTGGCTTATTCAAAATTTGTAAAAGAAGATTTTAATAAATCAGATATATTTGCCATAAAAAATATGCTTGATAATAAAAATATTGATTTTAAAAGTATAGTTTCTCATACATATAATATATTTGAAAAAAATGTATTTAATTTGGAAAATAAAATAGAATCTATAAAAATACAAGCAGAAAATATATTAAATAGAAAAGTATCAATGAGCGGTTCTGGTTCTTCACTTTTTGCTTTATATGAAAGAGATGATAAAAATATAGACAGTGATTTAGAAAAATTAAAATCTCAAATGAATATAGACATTTATAAATTGAGTTTGATGCACAGGAGCCAGACATATTGCATTAAGTATTCCTTAGTTTTTTAAAGTATAACATAGGTGTATCATAATTTAAA
>NZ_CALXRM010000043.1 GCF_944390845.1 uncultured Brachyspira sp. | reverse complement strand
ATTATGATACACCTATGTTATACTTTAAAAAACTAAGGAATACTTAATGCAATATGTCTGGCTCCTGTGCAAATTATATTTAAATTTTTTAAGATTTTCATTTATTATATATGTTTTTATATATGAAATGATTTTGTTTTATAAAAAGTTTTTTCTATATAATTTATCAAAAGTTATAAAAAATAGTACGAAAGCATACTAATATATTTCTTATATTAAAATATAATGTTTTTAAATTGATATTCATGAATATACGAAAGCATAAAAAATCTTGATTTTAATATACAACTATTATATAATAATACTATCAATAAAAACAAAAAATAATAATAGTTAATGGTAATTGTCATGAAAAAAGTAAATTTATGTTTATTAGGAGCTTCTGGTGCAGTTGGTCAGGAGATGCTTAAAGTACTAGAAGAAAGAAAATTTCCAATTAATGAGTTAAGATTACTTGGAAACAGAGAAGCAGGAAAAAAAGTAGTGTTCAATAAAAAAGAATACACTATAGAGAAAGTAGGTAAAGATTCATTTAAAGATATGGATATTACATTGGTTGCAGTAGGAGCAGATATTAGTAAGAAATTAAGCCCTGAAGCAGTTAAGGCTGGAAGTATAGTTATAGATAACAGCAGTGCTTTTAGAATGGATAAAAATGTTCCTTTAGTTGTGCCTGAAGTTAACCCAGAAGATGTTAAACTTAATAAAGGTATAATATCTAATCCTAACTGTTCTACAATAATAGCATTAGTGGCTTTAGCACCGCTTCATAAATTTGGTAAAATTAAACGTATTATAGCTTCTACTTATCAAGCAGTTTCTGGTGCTGGTAAAGAAGGTATGGAAGAGTTAGAACAGCAGATACAAGATTATGTTGCTGGTAAAAAATTAAAAAACAGCACTTTCAAATATCAAATATTACATAACTTAATTCCTCACATAGATTCATTTGATAAAAATGGATATACTAAAGAAGAATTAAAAATGACTAATGAAGGAAGAAAAATTCTTCATGCTCCAGATATGCAAATAAGCTGTACTTGTGTAAGAGTTCCTGTTATAAGAAGTCATAGTGAATCTATTACTGTTGAAACAGAGAAGAAAATAACAGCTAAGAAAGCTAGAGATTTATTATCTAAAGCTAAAGGCGTAAAAGTAGTTGATGATCCTGAAAAATTCAAATATCCTATGCCTTTAGATACTTCTGATCAAGATGATATATATGTTGGAAGAATCAGAGAAGATATTAGTGCTAAAAACTCATTAACATTCTGGTGTGCAGGCGATCAAATAAGAAAAGGTGCTGCTACAAATGCAGTTCAAATAGCCGAATTGCTTTTACCAGATTTAGAGAAAAAAGGCGAAGAAGAAGATTCAGTTGCTAAAAAACCTGCAAAAAGAACTTGTGCTAAAAAATCATCTAAAAAAACAACATCTAAAAAATAATATTAAATAAAATAAACTTGCTTAAAAGAAGTTCTCTATAAATTAATTAGAGAGCTTCTTTTTTTATGTATATATAAATAGTAGGGTGAGTTTAGAAAATTAAATAAAAGAATTTTAATGACATACCCCGCCCTTCATTCTTTATTAGTCTTTTTTGAATTTGCACTTTTACTTTCTTAATAACTCAATTAGAAATTTCAGCCCCACCCAAGTTTAAATTAACTTTAAAATCTATTTACCGCACGGTGAACGAAATTTAAAAGATAATAGAATTTGAATTATAAATAAATATATTTTTTTAGTTTTATTCTGCGTGCGGTAATATCACAGCAAATTTAAAAAAATCTTGGGTGGGCAGCTAAAATAACTATTTCAATCTGTAAAGAAAAATAATACAGAAATACCAGAAAAAACTGAAAGCCTAGAGGGCGGGCAAGTGTAATTCAGCACTTTACAATATCATAATTTTAATATATCATTTTCAATAAAATTTATTTTTAAAGAGAATATTATATGAATAATAAATACGATGTTATAGTTGTAGGAGCAGGTCATGCTGGAATAGAGGCGGCACTTTCATCTGCAAGACTTGGAATGAAAACCCTAATTATATCTATTAATTTGGATACTATAGGACAAATGTCATGCAATCCTTCTATAGGAGGAGTTGCTAAAGGTACTATTGTAAAAGAGATTGATGCACTCGGCGGCGAGATGGGAATATTAATAGATAAAACTATGATGCAGTTTAGAATGCTTAATAGAAGTAAAGGTAAAGCTGTATGGGCACCAAGAGCTCAAGCAGATAAATATGCATATAAAGAAGAAGCTGCTAAAACATTGTATGCAGAGAATAATCTCACACTTCATCAGGATATAGTAACAGAAATCATTGTTGAAAATAATGTACTTAAAGGAATCAGAACAGAAAGAGGCAGAGAATACGAATGCCAAGCAGTTATACTTACAACAGGAACATTTTTAAACGGACTTATTCATATAGGTAAATATCAAAAACAAGCTGGAAGAATAGGGGAGCTTCCTGCAATAGGACTTTCTGATAATCTAAGAAGTTTGGGACTTGAAGTAGGAAGATTAAAAACAGGAACACCTGCAAGAGTTGACTATTATTCTATTAACTTTGATATATTAGAAATGCAAAAAGGCGATGATGAAATAACACCATTCTCCTTTTTAGATGATAAAATTGATATAGTGCAGGAACCTTGCTATATAACATATACCGATGCTAATATTCATAAAATCATTCAGGATAATATACATCTTTCACCAATGTACAGTGGAGTTATAACAGGTATAGGTCCAAGATACTGCCCAAGTATAGAGGATAAAGTTGTAAGATTTGCCGATAAACCAAGACATCAATTGCATTTGGAGAGAGAAAGTTATAGAACTAATGAAGTTTATATAAACGGATTTTCTTCAAGCTTGCCGGAAGATGTTCAAATAAAAATGATAAGATCATTGAAAGGACTTGAGGAAGTAAGAATATTAAAACCAGCTTATGCAGTAGAATATGATTATGTGAACCCTATAGAATTAAAGCCTACACTTGAAACTAAAAAAATAGAAGGTCTATTTCTAGCAGGACAAATTAACGGCACAAGCGGATATGAAGAAGCAGCATGTCAGGGACTTATGGCAGGAATAAATGCAAGCTTAAAAATTAAAAAAGAAGCTCCATTAATATTAAAAAGAAGCGACGGATATATAGGCGTTTTAATTGATGATTTAACAACTAAAGGAACTAAAGAACCTCATAGAATGTTTACTTCACAGGCAGAACATAGAATGCTTTTAAGACAAGACAATGCCGACGAAAGATTAACAGAACTTTCCTATAATATAGGGCTTGCAAGCAAAGAAAGACTAGATAAGGTGAGAGATAAAAAACAAAAAACTCAAATACTTGTGGAATATTTAAATAAACGCACACTCACTCAAAAAGAAACAGAAGATTTAGGATTCACAAAAGAGGCTAAAGAATACAGAACTATGAGTTTAGCGTCTATAATAAAGCGTCCTGAATGCGGTATTGATATGTTAAAGCATTTGATAGACGGCGATTACAATCAAAATGTTTTGGAGAATGCAGAAATAGCTATTAAGTATGAGGGCTACATTTCAAGATATTTAAATGAAATAAAAGATATTGAAAAATACGAAAACATGCTTATACCGGAAGATTTTGATTACTCTACTTTAAAAAGTGTAAAGATAGATGCTATTAATAAATTGAAACAGTACAAGCCTTATAATATATCACAGGCTTTAAGAATACCGGAAGTTGATAAATCAGTAGTGCATATTCTCATACTTGCACTTACAAATAAAAAGAAATAAAATACATTCTTTATAAAAAACGCATATAGAAAAAAATATTAATTTATCTATATGCGTTATTTTTTTATATTTATAATAATTCACCAAATTTTCTAATATATACTTTCTTTAATAATGTAACTAATAGTATATAAGCAAATATACAAGGAACTAAAAATATAAAATAAGTTTTAGGCAATGATACAAAACCTAAATGGTGTCCTAAATTTGTAAATGGCACTATAGATAAAATTATAATGCTTGAAAAAGTTAATAAAAATACTTGTTTTGATGGTCTGCTTTCTATAAAAGGAATTTTAGCAGTTCTTATCATATATATAACCAAAACTTGTGTGCATATAGATTCTATAAACCAGCCTGATTGGAACATAGAAGTATACATTGTTTTTATATTAGCCAAATCGGCACCATTATAATAATTGCCTAATTTATTATATAATATTCCATTAGAAACGAATAATGGACAGAAAACAAAGTACATTATTAAATAAGTGCTCCAATCAAATATAGAACTTACAGGTCCCATCCAGCACATAAAGTTTCCTATACTTGAAGCGTCCCATTTTCTTGGAAGTTTCAAAAATTCTTTATCAACATTATCCCAAGGTATTGAAGTGCAGCTTAAATCATATATTAAATTTAGTATGATCAAATGCACACTTTGCATTGGTATGAATGGCAAAAGTATAGAAGCCATTAATACAGAAAACATATTTCCAAAATTTGATGAAGCAGTTATTTTTATATACTTTATCATATTGGCATAAGTTTTTCTTCCTTCTATTATACCTTTTTCTAATACAGTTAAATCCTTTTCTAATAGTATTATATCAGCAGCTTCTTTAGCTATATCAAAAGCACTGTCAACTGAAATGGATATATCAGCCATTTTCATAGCAAGCACATCATTAATACCATCACCCATAAAGCCGACTGTATTATCATCATCTTTTAATACGGATACTATTCTTGATTTTTGATGAGGATAAAGTTTAGCGAATATATTAGCTTTTTTTGCTTTTATTTTTAATTCATCATCATTTAATTTATCAATTTCATTTCCAAGCAAAATGCCGTTTATATTTATTCCTAATTTATTGCATACATTAATAGTTGTTTTTTCATTATCTCCAGTAAGTATTTTTACATCAACACCATATTCATTTAATTTTTTTATAGCTTCGTAAGATGATTCTTTTGGAGGATCCAAGAATGCTAAATATCCTACTAATACCATTTCATTTTCTAACTTCTTGATTTCTTCTAAATCGTTTAATTGATTTTCATTATTTATTTCTATATCTTTTACAGCTAATGCTATAACTCTCATTCCTTTATCATTTAAAGAATTAATTTTTTTATTTAATTCTTGTTTTTGTAATTCTGTTATTTTTGATATTTTTTCATTATCATAAACATAAGAGCAAATTGAAATCATTTCTTCAAAAGCTCCTTTAGTTATCATCTTTATATTATTATTTTCTTTTAATAATATGCTTAATCTTCTTCTTATAAAATCAAAAGGAATTTCATTTATTTTAATATAATTTTCTAATTCTTTATTATTAAAGTTTTTTTCATTATGTTCTATATATTCAATAATAGCATTGTCCAAAACATTTCTATAACCATTTTGAAAATAGCTATTTAAATAAGCTAAATCTAAAACGTTCTTATTTTCATTTCCATTAATATCAAAATAATGTTTCAATGAAATTTTATCCATAGTTAAAGTGCCTGTTTTATCAGTGCATAATATATTCATAGCACCGAAACTTTGTATGGAGTTAAGATTTTTTATTATAGTTTTTTGTTTTGACATAGATACTGCACCTTTTGCCAAGCATGCACTTACAATCATAGGAAGCATTTCTGGTGTCAACCCTACTGCGATTGATATAGCAAATAATAATGCTTCTATCCAATTTCCTTTTGTAAATCCATTAATGAAAAATACAACAGGAGTCATTATAGACATAAATCTTATTAATAGCCAAGATACAGAATTTATTCCTTTAGTGAAGCTTGTATCTATTTCATTAATATTTGAAAGTTCATTTGCGATATCGCCTAAAAATGCATCTTTTCCGATATTGATTACTATACCTTTAGCATCTCCGCTTATTACATTAGAACCCATAAAAACAATATTTGAATAATCTGTTACTGATTCTAATTCCTCATTACATACAGAATTGTTTTTTTCTAAAGGCTCGCTTTCTCCTGTTAATACAGATTGAGAAACAGTCAAGTTATTTGATTCTATTATTCTTATATCAGCAGGTATTATATTACCGGCATTAATAAAAACTATATCTCCTACTGTGATATTTTCACTGTTTATTTCTTTTTTGATATTTTCTCTCAAAACTATGCTTGAAGATTTTATCATGTTAAGAAGTTTTTCTGATGCATTATCTGATTTATATTCCTGAATGAATCTTATTAATCCTGATACTGTTATCATTGTAGAAATGATTATTACTGTCAAAAAAGAAATTTCTTCATTCTTGAAAAAAGGTATTAGTATATCTGTGAAAATGGATATAATAGCCAAGGCAAATAATATCAAAGTGAATGGATTTATAAAACCTTCTGCTATTCTTTTAAAAATAGTTTTTTTATTTTTATGAGGTATTTTATTTAATCCGTATTCTTTTAATCTTTTATCTGCTTCTTTTTCTGATATGCCTTCTAATGATGAATTAAATACTTCTAGTACTTTATCAGTATTATTTAATGCTGAAAAAATTAATTTGTTTTTGTTTTCTAGTATTTTTTTCATGATATCAACTCCAATAAATAATATTTTCAAAACGATTTTTTATTATTTTTGATAATAAATTTATTTTTAAATAAAATATTAATACTGTTATTTACAAAAGTTAAAATAACAAATGAAAAAACCAAAAACGGTTTTATAATTTTTAGTTTGTGAATTTAATTATAGAAAATATATTAATTGAAGTGACATATCAGGTAGACGATTCTTTTGAAGCTGAGTAGTGAGCGAGAATAGAAGTTTTTGTTTAGCATAGCATCGCCTCCTTATAATGATATAAATTTTAATTTTTGCGAATATAGCATAATATAAACAAATTGTCAATACAAAAATAGAATTAGTTTAATTTTTTTTAATTTATAATCTATCATACGCACAGATAATAAATTTAAAAACATAGATTTATTTATAATTCAAATTTTATTTATATAATAAATCTGGTTTAGCGTGCGTTAAATATATTTTAAAGTTAATTTAAACTTGGGCGGGCGCTATAATTTTTTACTAAGCTATAAAGTTAATTGAGTTAACATTCAAAATAAAATTTAAAATTTTAAAGGGCGGGGTATGTGAATAAAATTTTAAAGCTTAATTTTAAATCCCACCCTTTAGGCTTTCAACTATTTTTGATATTTCAGTATTATTTTTCTTTATAGATTGAAACAGTTATTTTAGCTGCCCACCCAGATTTTTTTAAATTTGTTATGCTATAACCGCACGCAGAATAAAACTAAAAAATATATTTATTTATAATTCAAATTTTATTATATTATTAATTTTATTCACCGTGCGTTGAAGAAATTTTTTAATCTGATTAATATTGGTTATATCGCTAACAATTTAAATGCTATTAAAGATAATTCTTTATATTTAATTATATACTATTATTAATGATTTCTTTTAAAGCATTTACAAATATATTATTTATTTTATGTGTTGATATAGTAACTCTTAAAAAATTAGACAATATACTTTCGCTATCATATTTTTTTACAATGATATTTCTTTTTATTAATTCCTCATATAGAACATTGGCACTAATATTAACATGTTTTATTAATAAAAAATTTGCTCTTGACGGAACAACTATAAATCCTTCTTTGCTTAATATAGTATCCAATCTGTTTCTTTCCAAAATTATATCGAATGTATTTTTGTATGCAGTACCTTCATCTTTTATAGCAGCGATAGCAATAGTTTCTGATATTTTATTTATACCATATTTCTGTCTTAATTTTGAAATATTTTCTATATTTTCTGAATTTGATATTATAAAGTTAATATTAAGTCCTGATATAGAATGAGAATGAGCAATTGATCTTATTATGATTAAATTCTTATAATCATTAATTAATCTAATAGAACTTTCTCCGGCAAAATTAATATAAGATTCATCTATTACAAATATCCCTTCATAATTTTTTAAGAATTCTTCAATCTCTTTTATGTTTATAAACATTCCAGTTTCAGCATTAGGATTGCTTGTTATTATTACGGAATTTTTGCTTCTTATATTTTTTTTGAGATTAATATTATAATCTTCTCTGGCCTCTATTACATCATAATGCATTTTGTAATATGCTAAAATTTTTGTATACAAATCTCTATAAGGTTCTTCCAAATATATTTTATTTTTATCAAAAGAATTTATTATACATGCAAAAGCCTCATACATACCATTTACAGATATGATATTGTCTGTATCAATATTAAGATATTTGGACATTTCCTCATCTAATTCTTCAGGACTATATTCGGGGAAGAATCTTAGAGAGTCAACATCAAATTTTTCAAGCTCTTTAATAATGTTTTTTGAAGGCTTGTATGGATTTTCGTTTTTGTCTAAAAAAATCACTTTATTCATTTTAGTATTATTACAAAATATATTTTTAATTATATTATTATTATAATTATCTTAATTTTTTAAAATTAATTTATAATTTTTAAATTATGTTTAGTTAATGTAATATTTTTATTAAGTAATGTATTATGTTTAAATAAATAGTAAATATTGTCGATAATTATGTTAGGTTGACAAGTTACAGACTAACTATTCAAGTCAGCTTATTTTGTATATTTATCTTAAATTAAGAGGCAGATTTCAATGTCAGTTAAACAGGTATCAGATCAAGAAATATTATCAATGTATTTAAATTATGAGGCAGTAGAGAAAGGTCTATCTTCAAATACACTAGAATCATATAAAAGAGATATTGCGATATATCTTGATTTTTTAGGTAAAAATAAAAAAACAATTTTAAAAGCTACAAGAAAAGATATTGAGAAATTTTTAAGTGAGAGAAAAGAGCAAGGTGCAAAATCCAGAACAGTTGCAAGAAACAAAGTAAGCATAGTTAATCTGTATAAATTTTTGGTAATGGAGAATTATATTTCAAAGAATCCAACAGATAATTTGGAAGTTATACGTTTAAAAAGAGTATTACCAGAATCACTTACAACTACAGAAGTAGATGACTTATTAGCTGTACCTAATGAAAAAACTGACAAAGGCTTAAGAGATAAAGCTATATTTGAATTAATGTATTCATCAGGTTTGAGAGTTAGTGAAATTTGTTCTCTTAAGATTGAAGACATTTCATTTGAAGAAAAATGTTTAAAAATAAAAGGGAAAGGCAATAGGGAAAGAATAGTTCCTATTAACGACAGAGCCTTAGACATCTTACAAAGATATATTCAAACCAGCAGAGTTATAATGGTAAAAGGCAAAAAGACAAGCGAATTATTTTTAAACTTCAGAGGCGATAAAATCTCAAGAGTAGGCATTTGGAAGATTGTAAAAGAAACAATGAAGAAAAGCGATATAGATAAAAATGTTTACCCTCACACATTAAGACATAGTTTTGCCACACATCTTATACAGCATGGAGCTGATTTAAGATCCGTACAAAGAATGCTAGGCCATTCAGATATTACAACTACAGAGATTTATACCCATGTGGATTCTTCACATTTGAAAAAGCAAATAGCGAAGCACCCTAAACATTCAAAACATGCTAGACAAAATACTAATATATAATAAAATTATAAAAAACTGGAACTAAACAAAAGATGAAAAAAAGTATAATAGCCACTACAATATTGCTGCTAGTATCTATATCATTGGTTGCTTTAACTTTTGGTATAGGAGAAAGATTGACGATAGTCAGTTATAATAATGAAATCAATGATCTTAATGAGCTTAACAAATTAGCTGAAGAATCGGATAAGAGTCATAGAATAGATATGTATAATCCAGATTCCCTTTCCATGGTTGGTTCTAAGCCTATATATGATTATGATTTAGCTGTTGATTTAAATGATATTTATACTGATGAAGAAATTAGCGTTGATTCTGATATAGAGTATATGAGTCAGAATATGCTTTTAAGCGATGATGAATTTAGTACTGATATGCCTAATCCTAATGTACTTCCTGCTATGGTGTTTAATGCTAATACTACAGATAAAGCAGCGGATAAACTTAGTGAGGCTATTGATATTGCTATACAAAATTCAAGAAGCAGAGAAGCTCCAAGAGTAGCAATAGATTTATCTAAAATATCAGTATTCAGATATGAACCAGTTGTTATAAATGCTTCAGTTTATACAGAAGATGTCATTAAAAATTTAAGTATATATGTAAGATATAAAAAAGATAAAATAGTAAGGAAGAACGGAGATGAAAGATATCCTATAAATGTATTTAAAGTTGAGAATTCTCAATATAAAGGTACTTATTTACATCCTTTCGGCGGTACTTTGGGCGAATATCAAGCTATAGTTCTTGTTCAAACTAAAAACGGAGTTTATGGATATATTAAAGATTTCACTGTAAAAGGAAGACAATCTCCTTCAGCTAAAGAAACTAAGAAAATCGCTACTTTAGAATATGCAATAGATTTAACTACTAAAAAAGTACCTAGTGTAGAAACAGGCGAGCTTACCAGTTATGATGCTATATATGACTGGATCAGATACATGAAATGCGATATATTCTGGGCTATAGGCGGACAAACTACAGGTTGGACTGGCGGAATAACTCCAGAGGAACCTTGGGCTAAGGCTATGATTAAGAATATAGAAAACTTAGCAGCAAGTAAAGCTAAAGGCGATATTGAGCTTGGAGCTTATGTTATGAGTTATTTTGCTGCAGGCGGCGGAGCTAGAAAAGGCGGTTATGATGTTTCTGTAGGTTATAATTCTGCAACACAAAGTTTAGTAGAAAGCAGACATATATCTTTATCAGATCCAAAAAGAGTTCAGGATATTATAGATATATTAAAAAGATATGATGCTAACCCTAATATATCTTATGTTGGACTTGACTTTATACGTACTGGAGAAGTTGACGGTTATGAAATGGTAGACGAGATGGTAGAGCTTACAGGTGTTTATGTTCCTGCTAGCTGGTCTACTATGAGTAAAGCTGCTCGTATGAGATGGCTTGCTGTTAATAGAGGCAGAAAAGAAATAGGCATGAAATGGAGATGGTTCAGAGCTCATAAAGAGTCTTTAATAATAAAAGCTATTAAAGATTCTGGCATTAAGAAAAAATTATGGGCATTTACTTTAGGTTGGAACCATGGACAGGAACATGGACAAGATCCTTATATGTTCTTTGATGCTGGTATAGATTATGATGCAGTTATGATATATGAAGCTAGCCGTCCTCAGCATGTTGGTATGCTTGCTGCTTGGCCTCAATATTTATCAGGCGAATACAATGTATTAGTTGGTAATATGATAGATAACAGACTCCAGGACGGAAGCTTAAGACCAGAACTTGAATATATGAGAAGAGTATATGAATCAGAAGCTAAATTCAATAGAAGCAGCAGAATAAGAGGTATATTCTTCCATGACGTATCAAGAATGTTATGGTCAAAATTCAGAGGTGCTGGAAACAGTATAAGAGAATGGGCTAATATAAATGCTTCTATAGTTTCAAGAATAGAAGAAAAATATTCAGAAAACCCATTTAATGTTACTGTAAAATTAGATGAGAGAAACAGAACAGGAGTTCTTACTATAGTTAATAGAACTTCTAAAAAACAAAATGATGTAACTATTAAAACAGATTTAGCTCAGGCATTATCTACTATAGTACTTGATACAGAAAAAGTTGATATTGAAGCCGGCGAAACTGTAGAAATAGGATTTAGATATGCTTACGGCAGAAGCAGATATTCTTCTCTTATGGCTTTCAGAGTAGCTTCTTCTTCAGGTGAAGAAAATGTAGCAGTTGCTTACACTTTACTAAACTCTTTAAGACCTAAACCAAAACAAGAAGAAACTGCTACTTTAGCTAAAGGCGATGATGAAAAGAAAAAAGATGAAGATGAAAAAGTAAAAGATAATTAATCAATATTAATTATTTTATATAGATTGAAAAGAGGAAGCATTGAAAAAATGTTTCCTCTTTTTTTGTATTAATGATTTTTAATTAAGTTTAATTTTAAATATTAATATTTAATAACTATTTTATATATACTAAAAATTTTTAAGTTTGTCAACTACTAGCCGTAGTGGCAACCCGCACAATATCGCTTATTCTTACCGAATGTTCTCTATAAGTGCGGCTGATTACTTATTATTATACAAAATAAATAAATCTATATTACATTTAAAATATATTTCTTAAATATTAGATAATCTTTTATTTTATAAAAAAATTTAATTTATATTTATAAAAATGTGAAAATTGACAAAATATATTTGTTTAGGTATATACTGAAAATTTTTAAGTTTGTCATTTTTTTATTCAACTTTTTCCCGCCGCACACGCTCTGCGGACTTCGTCAAAGTTGCAAAAAGTGCAAGTTATAAAATTGGTACTAAATCATACTAAAATTGTCTTACATGTAATATAATTTATTAAATTAAAGCCCAATATAGCCTCTCGCGAAGCGTATCCGAGCCTGTCGAGGATATAAGGTTCTTTGACGAAGTCCTCAGAGCGTATGCGTCTGGAAAAAGAACAACAAATATAAAAAATTATCAGCTCGAAAAATAATTGTATAACAGCAATTTTTATCACCGATAATAAATAATAAAATTGTTTCATAATTAAATATAAAAATAATTTGGAGGAGAATAATGAAATCCTATAGAAAAGTATTAGAAATTAATTATCCAAAGAGGAGAGGTTATATCAATATTACTCCTGAAGTTCAGAAATGTTTAGAGGAAAGCGGAATAAAAGAAGGTTTAGTTTTATGTAATGCAATGAATATTACAGCAAGTGTATTTATAAATGATGATGAAAGCGGACTTCATAATGATTTTGAAGTTTGGCTTGAAAAACTAGCTCCTGAAAAACCTCATAGTCAATACAAACATAATGGTTATGAAGATAATGCTGATGCTCACATGAAAAGACAATTAATGGGTAGAGAAGTTGTTGTAGCTATCACAGATGGTAAATTAGATTTCGGAACTTGGGAGCAAATTTTTTATGGTGAGTATGACGGTAAAAGACTTAAAAGAGTATTGATAAAAATAATAGGCGAATGATTTTTATATATTCAAAATTTTTAAGTTTATCAAAAATCATTTATATATTTTATCAATAATATTTTGAAATTATTAATAAGTAAGAATTGTGTTTATAGTAATCAAAAGATTATTAACTATTATTAGAACATATAAAATTCAAAACAAAGGGGTACAGCGATTAAACTATACCCCTAATTATTTTTTATATTTTCTATTCTCTATATACATAGAAGAATCTATTCATACCCAATTTATCAAAACATACACCCATTAAATTAGGACGCATTAGAGCTGATGTAGTATGGAAATATAAAGGTATTATAGGCATATCATTCATAAGTACTCTTTCTGCATCATGAAATGCTTTCATTCTTACATTATTATCTCCGCTGTTCATAGCTATATTTATAAGTTTATCATATTCACTGCTTTTATAACTAGAATGGTTTTGATCGCTGTAGCTTAAAAACATAGCAAGAAAAGTAAGAGGGTCATTATAATCGGCAAACCAACTATGCATAGCTATAGCAAAATTTTTATCTACTCTAGTTTGTTGGAATACTGCCCATTCTTCAGCTGAGAAAGTAACATCTATATTTAATACATTTTTCCACATTTGCTGTATAGGTTCAAATATCTCTAAATTACCGCCGCCTTGATTGGATTTAAACTCTATTACTGGGAAATTTTCTCCATTAGGATATCCTGCTTCTGCTAATAATGCTTTAGCTTTTTCAACATTTTCCTGATATTTATCTTCAGTTACTTCGTAATAATTACCTCCATTTTCTCTGAAATCTCCATTAACATCTGATATTCCATAAGGTACGAAAGCTCCGGCAGGTATTTGTCCGCCTTTAGTAACGTTCTTTACTATATAATTTCTGTCTATAGCTAAAGTTAATGCATCTCTTACTCTAGGATCATTAAGTACTTCATTTGTGCAATTGATCATATAGAAATATATACCCAAGCTTACATTAGTTTGTATATACCCTTCACTTTTTAATGTTTCTAATTCTTGTACTGGAGGTGCTCCGCCGTAGTCCAAACTTCCGTCTTTAATACTTGCTATTGAAACTGTAGGATTATCCATAAGTATAAATTCTAATTCTTGAGGTACAATAGTTTCGGCATTCCAATAATTAGTATTTTTTTCTAAAACTAATTTTTCATCTATTTTTCTTTCCTTCATTATAAAAGGGCCATTTCCTATATAAGTTTTAGCATCTCTAGTCCAGCCGTCAGGATTAGCTTCAACTATATCTTTTCTTATAGGAAATAGGGTAGGAAAGGCTGTCAATTCCAAAAAGTATGCAGTAGGTGCTTTCAATGTTACTTCTAATGTTTTATCATCTATAGACTTTATACCTAAATTAGATTTATCCATTTTTCCTTCTGTGATTTCTTTTGCATTTAATACTGGTTCTAATTGATAACTATATCCGCTTGCCACTAAAGGATCAACTGCTCTTTGCCAAGAATATACAAAATCATCAGCAACAACATCTTTTCCGTCAGACCATTTTGCATTTTCTCTTATATGAAATGTATAAGTAAGTCCGTCTTCACTTATTTCCCAACTTTCTGCAGCTCCAGGAACTATATTATTATCTTTATCTTTTGTGGTAAGTCCTTCAAATATATGAACTATATAAGTTCCTCCATCTATTGAAGTATTTAAAGTTGGGTCTATAGTTTGAGGTTCAGGCCCTATTCTTATTTTGATGGCATTAGATGTGTTTTTCTTACAATTTGTACTAAATAGCAACAAAATAGTAAGTATAACTCCTAATAATAATCTTTTTGACATTTTTATACTCCTATGATTTTTATATAATGTTAATATAGTACAATATATAAATAATTTCAATTCATATAAACAGTAATTAATGATTTTATATCATAAAAAACAATAAAATAATTGCATAATAGTTAATTTAAATTATAATTGTTGCGTTATAATTTTTTAATAAATTATAATTATAAAAAATTTTTAAATATAAAAGAGAGTTGATATGAAATTATTTGCAAGCGATTATGATATGACCATATATATTCATGAAAAAATAGATGACAGTGTTTTCGATGCCATAAAAAAATGGAGAGAGAAAGGAAATATATTTGCAATAGCTACAGGAAGAAATAAATTTTCTATATTTGAACATATTGACAGATATGGTTTGGAATTTGATTATGTTGTAGCCAATAATGGTGCTTTGGTATTCAATAGTAAAAGAGAAATGATATTTGAAGATACTATTAATGATGATATTGCTTATAATGTTATAAACTTCCTATATAAAAATTTCTCCGGCACTGTAGAAGTTGCTAATGATAATTATATTATATCAATAAAATCTAAAGATGGTAATGATATACTTCCTTTCAGAGTTGATAAAAAAATATCTATTAATGATATAAAAACTATAAATCATATTATACAAATAAATAAAATGACTCCTGATGCTAAAGCTACAGAGGAAGTTGCAAATATTATTAATGAAAAATTTGATGATGTTATTGCTTATGGGAATATAAGAACAGTTGATATAGTAAAAAATACTGTTAATAAAGCTAATGGAGTTTCTTTTGTAGAAAATCTTATTAAAAAAAACAATACTATTGAAAAAGTTATAGTAGCAGGCGATTCTAATAATGATATAGATATGATAAAAAAATATGATGGATTTGCTCAAATAAATGCAAGAGAAAATGTGAAAGCTATAACAAATAAATATTTTAATTTTATTTCTGACATTATATATAAAGAACTTTAATTATTTTTAAAACACTATTGCTATTATACATATATAGGGTATAATTAAATTGATACTAATAATAAGGAGTTCTATATATGTGAGGAATAGCTTGTATAATCGGGTTGATTATAGCGGCAGTAGTAAGTTTATTTGATAAGTTAAAAGGGAATAAAGAATAACCCCGTTTAATTGTTCTAAATAATAAACGGGGCTTTTAATGATTAATTTTATTTTAGGCTGCTTCGTAAACTAATTTTCCATCAGAGTAAGTTTTTAATACTTTAGTTTTTGTTATATCTAGAGGATTTATTTCAAGTATATTATTATCTAATATAATGAAATCTGCTTTCTTTCCTACTTTTATGGAACCTAAACTTCCTTCAGCAAAATTCTGATAAGCTCCATTTATTGTAGCAGAGTCCATCATCTGTTCAACACTAACTATTTGATCTGCACCAAGTAAAGAATCAGCTTCTCCTTCTAAATTCATTCTTGTAGCACCTACTTGTATGCCGTCTAAAGGTCTAGGAGGAACTGTTACAGGGTAATCGCTTGCAAGAGATACAACGCAGCCAGCATCGAATAAATCTTTCATAGGATATTCATGTTCTGCTCTCTCTCCTAAATAAGGCAATTCTAATTCATAATAGTATCCATCTTCTTTAAAGAACCAATAAGGGTTAGCAACTGCAACTATATTTAATTCTCCCATTCTTTTTATATCATCTTTATGAACTAACTGTAAATGAGTTATAGCATGTCTTTTATTAGTAGCACCTGTTTGTTTTTGTACATAATCTAAAGCATTTACTGAAAGTCTAGCAGCAGCATCACCTATAGAATGTATATGTATTTGAAGTCCTAATTCTTCAGCTTTCAAACATACTTCATTCATAAAGTCTTGTTCCCATAAGCCTACACTTCTAAATCCTGGATCTGAAGTATAATCTTCTAATAAGTAAGCTGTTTTACCTTCTACTACACCGTCAGCAAATAATTTTACAGTTGTAAGTTTGAATTTATTTCCATTAGCTTGTTTTTTCAAATTAGCTATTACATTTAAATTAGATATAGGATCACTTTCTGATAATACTTGATAACCAGAGAAGTAATTTAATTTTAAATCACCGCTTTTATCTAATTCATTTAAAGCAGTGAATAAATTTTTACCGTCTGAATTCATATTAAGCATAGGATTGAATATAGATGTAACTCCATAAGATAAAGCCTCATCTTGATATGCTAATATGCCGTTTTTATATTCTTCGATAGTATAATCTGGTAATTTAGATAATATAAGTTCCTGAGCTTTTTCTCTAAATGTTCCAGTAGGCTCTTTAGTAACAGGATCTCTTTCTATTACTCCGCCTTCAACATCTGGAGTATCAGCATTAACGCCTGCTACTTCCATAGCTTTAGAATTTACCCAAATTGAGTGATAATCTTGAGATGTCAATACTATTGGAATATCTTTTGATATTCTATCTAGTACATCTTTAGTTGGGCCGTTTTTAGGAGTGTATCCATTTCCCCAACCAGAACCTCTTAATATTTTCAAATCTTTATGTTCAGCCACAAAGTTTGAAACTATTTGTTCATAATCTTGCATAGACTTACCGTCATACAATTCTACTTGGTATAATTTACCTATACCGCCTAACTCAGCATGTGCATGAGCTTCAAAAAAACTAGGCATTGCCATACCGTTTTCTAAATTAATAACTTCGGTATTATCACCTATAAACTCTTTTACCCCTTCTTCGTCCCCAACGTATTGGTATACTCCGTTTTTTACTGCAATTGCAGATACTATTTTTTGACCTGCTTCAGATGTATATATTGTTCCGGTTATTACTGTGTCAGCATAATTATTTGATTTACTGCAACCGGTAACAATAAAAGAGAAAATTAGTAAAATGATTGGTAATAATGTTTTTTTGTTCACTTTTTGTAAACTCCTTTAAAAAAATTTTTTAAAATAGGACATTAATTCTATAGTAATTTTCATCTATTGACAATAATAATTCTACAAATAATATTACTGCTACTAAAAAAAATTATTATTTTTTATATTATTATGTTACAAATTATACATTTTTACGCACGCAGAATGAAGCTAGAAATATAAATTATTCATAATTCAAATTTTATTATATTATTAATTTAGTTCACCGTGCGTTAAAGAGATTTTAAAGTTAATAAATACTTGGGCGGGTGTTATAAATTCTGATTAAGTTATATGGATAATTAATATTAAAAATTTAAAATATAGTAATAAAGAATAAAGGGCGGGGTATGTAATAAAATTTTAAAACTTTAATTACATTTGCCCCCCTTTATCTTTTTAATCTTTTATGATATTTCAGTATTATTTTTCTTTTTTAATTTTAGCTGTTATTTTAGCTACCCACCCAATATTTTTTTAAATTTCTAGTTTATTCACCGCCGATATAAGTAGGTATCATACTTTTTATTATACAGTCAAATATTAATAAGAAATTAATAATTCAATAAAAAGAATATTATACTAATTCCAACTTTCTAATATTTTTTATATTGATATTATTCTTTGAAAGATAGCTTTTTATGTCGCGTACCCTTATAGCTTTTTCATTGCTTTCTAAAAGTGTTATGAGTAAATCATCGCCTTTCTTTATAGCTAAATAATCGCCTTTTCTTTCTTCGCTTATTCTTAAATCTTCCTTGTTTGATAATATTTTCAATGCTTCTTCATCATTATCAGTTTCTATCTTGTAAATAGTGTTCTTTGGGAGAGCTTGAATATTTTTAGCATTTAAATGAGTAGATACTGCACTAATTATTTCAATACCAATATGAGAAAGTAAATTGTTTATTTTGTTTTTAAGTAAGTCTATATCTATAGAATCAGTTAAACTTATTTCCATATACTCTGATTCGCTTTCGCATGCAAATGGAGTAGGCGGAGTAAATACTACTTTTTCTAATGGGTGAAAACCTTTGCTTAATGCTATGCTTGCACCTGCAATCTTTAAAGCACAAATCATAACTCTTGATAAATCATGCATACCTAAAAGTGATGATATTCCTTCTTTTTTGAATTTCATTAATACTTTATAGTTTACAGCAAATATATCTCTTTTCTTTAGAGTTTTTAATTCTTCAACCATTTGAGTAAAGTTTGTATTTAAAACTTCTTTTTTATATTTATGGCAGTATTTTTTATAATCTATACCGCAGTTCTGACAATTTCCTGTAAAGCAGTAATCTGTAAATTTTCCGTTTTGAAATCTTTCGTATTCCTTATCAAAAAATGTCTGACTTACAAGAGTATCAATGCATTTCCAAGGCATATTTATTTTCTTGCTTAATAATTCTTTTATAGTGTATCCGCTTTCTTCTATTACTTCTTTCCAAACATCATATTTAAAATATTCTACCCAAGCATCAAATTTTGCCCCTTTTTTATAAGCTTTATAAATGATATTGCCTATTTTTTCATCGCCTCTTGAAATTATACCTTCAATTTCTGCCATTCTAGGAGGGTGATATTTTATAGCTACTTTAGTACCTCTGAAATGATCGCGTACCTTTCCTATATAAGTAATTGCTTCTTCATCTGTAAGCTGATTATTATTTTCTAAAGGTGTATGTGGCTTTGGAATAAACACATTGATAGCAGCATTTATTTTTACTTTATTTTTTGATACCTTTATCATTTTCTCAAGTGCTTCTATTATTTCATCAGCTTCTTTGTCCGGATTATCAGTGAATCCTATCATAAAATAAATTTTTACTATCTTCCAGCCCATCTTCTGAACATCTGCAAGTATATTGTATATGGCATCTTCGTCCATTGATTTATTGATTTTTTCTCTTAATTCATGGCTTCCAACTTCTAATGCAAATGTTAAGCCTGTTTTTCTAAATTGTGCTATTCTGTCTGCTGTGTCTTTATCGAATGAGTCTATTCTTAATGAAGGCAGAGAAAGAGAAAATCCTTTATGTTCTCCTAATGTTTGTAAATATTCAATTAATTCTCCAATATGAGGATAATCATCAGCAGAAAGAGAGAATAAATTTAAAGTATTAGCTCCAGTGGCCTCAAGCGACTCCATTGCTATATCAACTATCTTTTCTATAGTACGGTTTCTTACAGGTCTATAAGTTATTCCAGCCAAACAGAATCTGCAGCTATGAGTACAGCCTCTAGCTATTTCAACAGATATTCTATTTTGAATGCCTTCAACAAGAGGCACTAAAGGTTTTTTCACATAAGGCATTTCATTAATATTTTCAACGAATATTCTTTTTACATGCTCTCTTGGGTATTTCGGAACATAAGCGTATTCAAGTTTTGAAAGTTCTTTTAAAATATCATCTCTTTTAGCTCCGTTTTTCTTGAGATTATAAATCATATCCACAAAGTTTTTCATCTCAAAATCAAACTCACCGAATAAAAACACATCAATAAAATCAGCCAAAGGGAATGGATTAAATACGCTTGGTCCGCCTGCTGCTATTATAGGTACATCTTCTCCTCTTTCATCTCTATGTATAGGTATTTGGCTTAATTCGAGTACTTGTAGTATATTTGTATATATAAGCTCATACTGCAAAGTAAATCCTAAAACATCAGCGTCTTTTACTCTGCTGAAAGTTTCCAAAGTATAAAGAGGTATATTTTTTTCTCTCAAAAGTTTTTCAAAGTCTTCAGCTACTGCATATACTCTTTCACAAGAAGCATATTCAATAGAGTTAATAACCTCATAAAGTATAGAAAGTCCTAAATTGCTGATTGCTATTTCGTACATATCTGCAAAGCACATAACGAATTTAAAAGGCATATCAGGTTTTATTATAGCATTTATTTCACCGCCTAAGTATCTAGTAGGCTTTATTATATCTTCACTTTTAACAAGTTCTAGTATTTCATTTTTTAAATTTTTACTCATTAGTATATATTATCCCAATTATTATTTTGAATTGTTATTATATAGTAAAGTTTAGTATAATACAAATATTATATTATACTAAAATAATTTTGTATTGAATTTTATTTAAAAACCCCGCCCTTTAAATTTACAGTACTGATTAAAAATTAAATTTTATTTATCTTAAATGCTTAATTATAAAAAGCATGCCCGCCCAAGTGTTAATTAAATTTATAACTTTTGTCAACGCACGGTGAATGCATCTTGATAATAAATTTTTATTTGAATTAATAATTGAATCTATGTTTTTGGCATTATTTACCGTGCGGTAAAAGCATAATAAAGTTAAATAAAACTTTGAGTGGGTACTAAAATTACTAATAAAGCAATGAAGATAATGAAAGTTCAATATTGAATTTTATATAATAAACATAAAAGGGAGGGCTTTAGAATAAAGTTTTTAAGAAGTATAAAAAAGAGGCTTACTAAAAAGCAAACCTCTTTATATTTTTTTATTTTTAGAAATGTTTTTATCTGAATAATTGTGTTATATCATTTATAGTTATGAATATAGCTAAAGTTATTAAGAAAGCGGCACCAACAGCCTGTATCTTTGTTAAAACTTTTCTGTCTATAGGTCTTCTCATTATAAGCTCTATAAATGAAAATACTATCATTCCGCCGTCTACTACAGGTAAAGGAAGAAGATTCATAAGGAAAAGTATTAAGCTTATAGTAGCAGTAAATGAAAGTATAGTTCTAAGTCTGTACTCTACATCAACAGAAATAACCTGTGATGATATCTGTATTATTCTAACAGGACCGCCTAAATTTTCACGTACTGATAATTTTCCAGTGAAAAGAAGTTTAAGACCATTGATATATGATACTATATAGTTTCCTGTTTCTTTGAAAGCCTCTGGTATAGATTTTGGGAAAGGTGTTCCAGCAACTCTTTCTACTCTCATAGGAGTGCTTTCAAATTCTACACCTAAACTTCCGTAAGTTCCCATTGATTTTGAAGCTACAGGTTTTGGTATAGCCTCTCTTGTAATTTCTTCTCCATTTCTGATAAGTGTTATATTTATCTTCTGAGAAGCATTTTCCATAACTATAGGTCTGAAATCTGCTATATTATTTGCACTAATGCCGTTTATAGCGATGATTTTGTCTCCAGCCATAAGTCCGGCTTCGGAAGCAGCAGAATCAGCAACCACATTTTTGATTATAAGATCATCGCCGAAATATAATCCTAATACTCTCTCTCCGCTTAATGCCTTTAACATTTCTACAGAAGGTATAGTTACATTTAAAGTTTCTCCGCCTCTGTTTAATGTGAATGTTATATTTTCAGCAGCCTTTTGTACAGCTTCATCATTTATTGTTTTTAGTATATCATTATCAGATTCTACTTTTATTCCATTTATAGCAGTGATAGTATCTCCGCTTTGTATGCCGTATTCATAGGCTAAAGTCATACCAGATTTTGCATGCATATATTTTCCATCTCTGAATACTGATACAGTAGGGGAATACAAATCTATTTTTGAAGGAAGTGATACTAATATTGTAAGCAAAAGAAATGCAAACAAATAATTAAAAAATGGTCCTGCAAAATAAACTATTATTCTTTTAAAAGGAGACATATTTAAAAAATCTCCTTCTTCTACATTTCCGTCTTCAGAAATTTCACCTTTAAATTTACAGTATCCTCCAAAAGGTATTGCTGAAAATCTGAAGTCTATTCCTTTAATTTCTTTTCTAAAAAGTATAGGGCCAAAACCAATAGAAAAAGCTTCAGCCTTTATTCCAACTGCTAAGCCTGCAAGTAAATGCCCCATTTCATGAACAAATACAAGTACGCTTAATAGTATAATCGCACCTATCCAACTCAAATTGAACCTCCTAATAAATTATGATAGATTTTATAATATATTTTTTCTTATTAAGAAAAATTACTAATTAGTATATATTTAATATAAATTTATTTCAATATAATTTGCCAAAAATAATAAGAAATATATTATATTATTTTTTTTAATTTACAATAGATTTACATTCATTATTTTTAAATATAACAAACATATTTACAAAAAATATCAAATTTGCTAGATTTTGTATTATGAAAAGATTAATTATAATATTTTTATCAATTATTAGTTTGTTTATAGTTGGATGTAATTACAAGATATTGAATCCTAATAATTCAAATTCTTCTAATAATAGTAATGAAGGAAATAACAATGGTTCAAATGAAGATAATTTTGGCAATGGTTCTGAAAACAATTCTGGAGAAAATAATTCTGGCGAAGACAATGATAACTCAGAAAATCTTACAAAAACTATGTATTTTAAGTTCAAAGTTTCTGGAAAATCTTCTCAAGAAGCATTTAATAAAAATGATATTTTTCCTAAAAAGATTTTGATGAGGCCAAAAATAATAATACAGCTTTGATTTCTATAGTATTGTATACAGATAATACTACATATCAATGTACATTTGATGGATTTGAAAGTAAATAGTTATAGTAAGATATAACATAATTAAAAGGAAACTATTAATGAAGAAAATATTTAATATTATCATATTATCAATGTTTTTATTTATTTTAATTGGATGCGGTACTAGCGGGGTATATAATCCTGGTAATTCTAAAATCATGTATTTTCAATTGAAAGTAGAAGGCGAATCGATGAATCAAGCTTTTAGAGTTGATGAAACTATGTATGCTAATAGAATAAGTATAGAAACGGATAATGGGCAAACTTATACATATTCATCTGCAAGAGGGCCTTATTATTTTTGTAATAATAGAGATATGGGAAATACTATGACAACAGAATCGTACATTAAATCAGAAAAATTATATGGTTCATATAGCGGAAATACCGGTTCTTTTGATTTTTATATATGGGTTGGATATGATGCACATTTAATATTAAGAAAAAATATTTCTATAAAAATACCATTAAATACATTTAATGAAGCTATTCATAAAAATACTGCTTTAATTACATTAAAATTATTGCCTGATGAGGATAGATACACATTCACACTTGACGGGTTTGAAAGTAAATAAGTTAATACATATATCTATTTTATTTATGCATTCTAATATAATATCCGATTATATTTTTAATAGTTAAAATGCTGTTTTTTAATTTGATTATATAAAAAATTACTATATAATAATTAAAATTAATTAATAATAAAAACGAATATAAGTTATTAGTATGGAAGATAGTAAATCATATATTATAACACAGGATAGAGATTATTTTTTATCTCATAGCATTGAATATATTTCTTTAAAAAATTCCTCTATAAAGAAGATTTTAAAAGTATTAAAAAAGGATAATAGTATAATAAATATATTTTTATATGATGATGAAAAGAATAAATTATACGGATATTATGAAGTTGATTTGAATAATGATAAAAAAGAAACAGATAAAGATCATACTAATATCTATATAGAAGATAATTATAAAAGAAGACGCGGTATATATTATAAACTAGAAGAAAAGTATTCAGATTTTTCAGTATATGAGATAGATTCAAATACATTCTCAAAATTAAGAGATAGATTAGTAGTTTTGAATGATAATATATCTCAAACATTTTTTTCTTATAGTATAGAAAATGATATTTTTAAGTATAAGGGAATAGAAACGCACCCATCGCTTTATGTGGCAGAATATGAAAAGCATTTTGATTATAAAGCTTATGAAAGTATATATAAAGAATATTTGCGTTTGCTTAAAAACTCCAATAGTGAAAGCAATAATATAGATAAATATATAGAAATTGGAAGTTATTTAATGAATATGCTTATACCTGAAAAGGATTTTAGGGAGCATTTACTTGGAGGATTTAGAATAGTTTATTTACATGCTGATAATAATAATACATATAATATACCTTGGGATATATTATCTTATGAAGGTAAATTTATATCAGAGAATATAATTTTTTCTCATGCTAATGCCACTAATATACTTCATCATAATAGCAAAAGAATCAGTAATAGAAAATTAAAAATGGCTATTGTTTCAATACCTAATGATGATATTACTTTTGATAAAAAAGAAATAGACAGTATTTTAATGCTTTCCAATGATGCTAAAAATATAGAAATAGATTTATACAAAAAAGAACATAATTATTTTGAATTTATCAAAGTATTAGAAAGTTATGACATAGTTCATATAATAACACATGGATACAGCGACGGCATAAAATTAAGCGATGATTATATATTAAATTCAGTTGGGGCATTGGAGAATCCTCCGGCACTTGTATTTATCAATGCATGCAATATGGAAGAAACAGATAATAATTTAACTAAATCATTATTAGCATCTGGAGTTAGTACTGTAATATCTGGAATTGGTTCTTTAGCTGACGGCATGTATATAGATTTTGTATATAGTTTTTATAGTAATTTGCTTCATAAACATGCCAGAATAAATACCGCTCAAGCATATTATTTTGCCTATGTTGAAGTTAAAGAGTTTTATAAAGGTTTTATACGCTATAGATTTAACGGAGTTCCTATATATGTTTAAAATGACGAAAATATTCCTTTTATTAATATTTATATTGCTGTTTTCATCTTGCAGCAATGATGATTATGTTACTCCTATAAGAAGCAGAAAAATTGCTCCTAAAATATCTACAGTATATAAATCACCGGCTTATAATTTAAGAATAAAATATATTATACTTCATTATACTGCATTAGATGATGATTTATCTTTAAAAGTTTTAACAGATCCTGGAGTTTCAGCACATTATTTAATAACATCAAGGCAAGAAGATCCTATATATAAGCTTGTAGATGATAATGACAGAGCTTGGCATGCAGGCGTTACAATGTATGATAACAGACATACTATGAACGATACTTCTATTGGTATTGAAATAGTTAATTTAGGATTTTTACAGAAAGTTACAAATACAGCTGAAGAATTAGCAAGAATGACAAAAAAAGAAAAAGAGAATTTATTTTTTATTCCTTATGATGAATATATAGAATTTAAAGAGAGTCAAATAGAGAAGGTGGTATATTTACTTAATGATTTAATAGATAAGTACGGAGTAAAACCATATAATATATTAGGGCATTCAGATATAGCACCATATAGGAAAAAAGACCCAGGCCCAAAATTTCCTTGGAAAAGACTTTATGAGGAATATAATTTAGGTATATGGTATGATGAATATGATTATACAAATTTCCTTAATGATGATCAATATAAAAAGGCAAAAGTTCTTGATATAAAAGAGGAATTTGTAAAGTATGGCTATACAAGCATGCCTACTAATAATGTTTGGGATTTTGACTCAAGAAAAGTTTTATATGCTTTTCAATGCCATTTCAGACCAGAAAAGATAGACGGAAATATCGATAATGAAACTTATGCTGTTATTAGAGCTTTAAATGCAAAGGTGAAAAAAATTAATGAAATGGAAGAGCGTTCTAAAGCTAATAACTTCTTAACTAATACATTCTTTACCAATATATTTATAAGTAATAACATGATAAGTACAAATTGGAATTATATGTATACTAATAGTTTATTGAATAGAAATCAAAATTAAGGTTTTATTTATGGTAACAGTTTATATTGCGGCAAGAGATATAGGAAACTATAAGGATAATACGGAGAGATTAAAAGAAATTTTGATAGAAAGTGATATTATTTTAGTTGAAAGTTTCAGAGAGGCTACAACACTTTTTAAAGCATTGGATATCAAAAAAGATAGAGAATGTTTAATAGAGTTTAGCGAGCATACTAAGAAGGCAAAGGATATTGATGAAATAATAACTAAAATAATTAATTGTAAAACAGTTTCTCTTATAAGCGATTGCGGAACCCCCGTTTTGGAGGATCCCGGCAGATTGCTTATTGAGTATTGTTATTCGCATAATATACGTGTGCGTCCTGTAGCGGGGGTAAGCAGCGTTACTGCGGCAATTATGTGCCTTCCTTTCAATTTCAAAGAATTCTACTATGCTGGTCTTTTGCCTCGCGATGACAGAGAAAGAGAAAAGAAATTATCATATTTAAAAAGATTGAATGTTCCCGTAATAATTTTGGATACTCCTTACAGACTTGGCAAGGTTTTGAATGCTGTTAAAAAAGTTTATTCTAAAGACAGACAGGTTGCTTTATGTCTTGATATAACTACAGATAATGAAGAAATAATAATTGATGAAATAAGTAATATATGTGTTAAATATCAGGACAATAAAAAAAGAGAATTTGTATTGGTTATAAGTTAATTTTTTGTTCAAAATATACCTAAACAATTATATTTTGTCAAAAATAAATTTATATTTTTATTTTAATATCTGTGGCTTTGCCCACCGCTCTGCGTGCTTACGCAAGCCCACACTTCTTTTGGTGACCCAAATAAGCAAAAGGACTATATTTTATCTTAAATTAATTAATTATTTTTACATGTAAAACAATTTTAGTATGATTTTGTACTAATTTTATACTTGCACTTTCGCGAAGCGTATCCGAGCCTGTCGAGGATATAAGGTTCTTTGACGAAGTCCGCAGAGCGTATGCGGCGGGAAAAAGAACAACAAAAAAATTGACAAACTCTAAAATTTTTAGTATATATATTTAATAAAATTTTATATAAAAAATAAAAGGGGTATAGTATGTTAGCAGATTATCATGTACATACAGAGTTTAGCGATGATTCTAAATATCCGTTAGAAGAACTTATTAAAGATGCTATAAAATTGCATATAGATGATATTTGTCTTACAGATCATGTGGATTATGGTATTAAAGTTGATTGGGACAGCAATAAAAATATAGAGTATAGAGGCAATGAACCTTTTGCCAATGTCGATTATGAGAAATATTCCAAAGATATAAAAAGAATGCAGGAAAAGTATAGTGATAAAATAAAGATAAAAATGGGACTTGAATTTGGAATTCAAATGCATACTATAGATAAATATGAGGCATTATTTAAAAGATACCCTTTTGATTTTATTATTCTTTCTGTTCATCAGGTAAATGATAAAGAATTCTGGACTCAGGATTTTCAAAAAGGAAAGAGTCAAAAAGAATATAATGAGGCATATTATAATGAGATACTTGGCATTATAAAGAAATACAAAAATTATTCTGTACTAGGGCATCTTGATTTAATTGTAAGATATGATGAAAATGGGGTATATCCTTTTGAGAATGTTAAGCCAATTATAGAAGATATATTAAAAATAGTTATAAATGATAATAGGGGAATAGAGTTTAATACTTCATATCATAGGTATGGTTTGAAAGATACTACTCCTTCTATGGAAATTTTAAAATTATATCATAAATTAGGCGGTAAGATTATTACTATAGGAAGCGATAGTCATAAGCCGGAGCATTTGGGTTTTTATATAAAAGAAGCTAAAGATATTCTTAAAAGTATAGGATTCAAGCAGTTTTGCACTTATGACAAAATGATTCCGACTTTTCATGATTTATAATGCACAGGAGCCAGACATATTGCATTAAGTATTCCTTAGTTTTTTAAAGTATAACATAGGTGTATCATAATTTAA
>NZ_CALXRM010000042.1 GCF_944390845.1 uncultured Brachyspira sp. | reverse complement strand
TTGTTTATCTTTACTTAATTTACTTCGTTTCATACTTAAATTTTAACAAATTTAAGTTATCTAGGACAGCCCCTTAATTTTTATTATTTCAAATGTATATTATCTAATAATCTTGTTGAACCGCAGTAGCATGATATCAATATTATAGAATTTTTTGTAGCAGTAGGCATGCTTTCTAGTGTATCTTTATCAACAATATCAATAAATTCTAATTTCAGCATTTTATGAGCACGCAAATTGTTTTTTATTATATCTATTAAATATGATGATTTTGTGCTAGCTTTTTTGAATTCTTCTCTGGCTTCTTTTAATAATTTATATATTATAGTAGCTTCTTCTTTTTCTCTCTCGCTTAATAAACTATTTAAACTGCTTAATGCAAGCATACTTTTATCTCTTGTTATTGGTATTGTTTTTACAGAGATATTATATCCCAAATCTTTTATCATTTTTTTTACTATAAATACTTTTTGATAATCATGTTCTGTAAAATATACTGAATTAGGAGATATTATATTAAAGAGTTTTGCCATTATAGTGACAAGTCCTTTATAGTATAAAGGTCTGCTAATACCATGAGATTTGCCATATATATTATCCATATTTATATAAGTACCATAATCATCAGGTATCATTTCTTCCACTGAAGGTATGAATAGGGCATCAGCTTCACTTTTTTCTAACATTAATTTGTCATTATCTAAATCTTGAGGATATTTTTCTATATCTTCTGCTTTAGTAAATTGAAGCGGATTCAAAAATATACTTACAACAACTATTTCACATTCTTTTTTTGCTTTTTTTATTAATGCAGTATGTCCTTCATGCAAAGCTCCCATTGTAGGTATAAGAGCTATAGATTTGTTTTTATTTTCATTTATAAATTTATATGTTCCTTTTATAGTTTTTAATATACTAAAAGCCATATACTTAATCCATTTTCTTTATTATTTTATCCTGATTAGTTGCAGGTTCATAAAAATACAATGCAAGTATTGTTTGTAAAGGAAACATTATAATTGCCTCAATAAACATACTAAAACGTCTTATAGTAAATATAATTTCTTTTTTTAATACAAATACATTTAATATATAAAGTACTTTAGTAGCAGCGAATGCCAAGAATAATAATATTATTAAAAAATATGGCAATGTATTTGGTGCCGGAAGCAAAGTAATATATTTTGGTGTTTCATTGTTGTTAGAATTAACAATAAAAAGATATATTCCAAATAAATATACAAAAGTAAATATAGCGTCTAATACAATAGTAACAATAGTGGCATTTTTATATGAAATTTCAGGATAAAGCAAAGTACCGCAGGAACGGCATTGTTTGGCATATTTATCATTTACTGTTTTACAAGATTTACATTTTATAGTCTTAGGCATTCAAAAAGCTCCTTAATTTAATCAACTCATCATATTTATTTTATTAATTTAAAAACAATAATATTTTTAAATAATAAAATTGTCAACTATTATAAAAATAAAAAATTCTTTATTATTTTATTTTTTATTTCGTTAATAAACTTGGAGTTTATTATGTGTAAATTGTGGAAAATATTTGAAAAAGAATGTTTTAATTATTTGCAAGACACTTATACAAATGTGAAATTTAAACATATTGGAGCATCAGATTCTACTGTTTCTGATATAAAAGTAATTGATAATGATTTTTTTATTGAGGTAAAATCTGCTATATCCCAATGTGGACAGTTTGTAGTATTGGAGTATAACAATAGTTTTATATATTCTAATCAAAATAAAACTTATATAAATCAATATTCTAAATATATAATAAATTATATGAATAAAAACTTTGATGTATTCTATAATGCTGGTACTAGAGGTGTTGATATTAATATAAATAAAGATATATTTGTTTCTTGGATAATAGATTTTTATAAAACTAAAAATACAAAATATTTCATTACTAAAGCAGATAATTATATTATTATTCCATTAGAAAAAATATCTGAATATTTTGATATAACGGCATGTTATAGAGTAAAGAAAAGCGGTTCATCAAACCCTTCTCGTAAAAATATAGATGAAATAGTAAATTTTTTAAAAAATAATAGTATTAAGTTTGAATTAGAGATTAATTCTAAAAAACTTTATATAATCACTGAATATAATTTCAATAAAAAAATAAATATTAATAATTATTCATATCAATTTAATAATATAGATAAAAATATATATAATGTAAGAAAGCTATCTAATACTAATAATGCTAATGTAATATTTTCTATAAAACTTATAAAGAATTATCAAGAAGAAAATGATTTGAGATTATTTTTAGAAGATATAAAATTATGATATGTGCTCTGCTATTTTTATGGCTATATATTGAAGTACATCTACAACTACAGAGTTTCCAAATTGTTTATATGCTTGATTTCGGTTATCTATTATTTTAAATGAATCAGGATATCCCATTATTCTAGCACATTCTCTTGGCATAAGTTTTCTATATTTTCCATTAATTAAATATCCGCCTGTTTTTGAAAATACTCCTCCTCCGTCAGCAGATAAAGTAATTGCTACTCCTTTTGTACTATATATTCTTTCTCCTTGTCCGCCCTTATTTACTATACCCAAACGAATAGATTTATTGCTATATTTATCATCTTTAAAATAGTTTATAATTATATCATCTCTATTAATATAAATATCATTAGGTACTTGATTTTCTTCTAATAAAAAATCTTCTAAATGTTTTATTAATTCTATAGGTTTAGGAAAATTAAATTGCTTTATATTTAAATCTTTTCTAAAACAAACCATATATATTCTTTCTCGTTTTTGTGGAATTCCATAGTCTGAAGCATTAAGAACCTTATAATAAAAATCATATCCAAGTTCATTCATAATATGTTTTATTGTATTTAATGTTTTTCCATTATCATGCCTTACTAAATTTTTTACATTTTCCATAAAAACAATTTTAGTTTTTTTATACTCTAAAATTCTAGCTATATCAAAAAATAAATTTCCTCTTTTATCTTCAAATCCTTTTTGTTTTCCACTTATAGAAAATGCCTGACATGGAAATCCAGCACATAGTATATCATGATTAGGGATTAATTTTTCATCTATTTTAGTAATATCATCATCTGGAAATTCACCAAAATTTTTATAATATGATTCTTTTGCGAATTTATCCCATTCATTAGAGTAAACGCATTTTGCTCCAAGTGATTCCAAAGCTATTCTAAATCCACCTATTCCAGCAAATAAATCTATGAATGTTTTATTTTCTAGTAGTTTATTTTCTATGTTAATCATAATTTTTATATTATAATTTATTTGTATAAAAAATCAATTATTTAATAATATAAAAGAAGTTAATAGAATTATTTCTTCTATTAACTTCTTTCAATATTTATTGAGTACAAGTTATGATTAATGTCCGGTAGTAGTTATAGTAGTAGTAATTTCCTCTGAAGGATTTGTTGTAGAAGGAATTTTTATAAGTCTTAAGTCAAACATAATCATAAACATACAAGGTAAGAATATGAGTGTAAGCAAAGAAGCAAATAAAAGTCCGTAAGCTAATGCCATAACTATAGGAATAATAATATCTGCTCTACCGCCTATACCATAAGCAGTAGGTAAAAGTCCAACAACTGTAGTAACAGTAGTTAAGAATACAGGACGAAGACGCTGTTTAGCACCATCAACAATGGCTTTAGCAACACCTTTTTTACCGCCTTCTACACCTTCATCTATGATTTTGTTAATTAAGTCAACAAGTATAATACCGTTGTTTACAACAACACCAGCCAAACCAATGATACCTACAACACCCATGAATGATAAAGGCATTTTATGAATAGCAAATCCTAATAATACACCAATCAAACCGAATGGAATGATTATCATTATCATAATAGGCTGTATAAATCTGTTTAACTGAAGTAATAATACAATATATACGAATATGAATGCCATAGCAAAACTGAAAGCTAATTGTTTTATGGCTTTCATAGTTTCTTTAGCTTCACCGCCGAATTCTAATTTTAAACCTCTATATTGTCTGTTGAAATCTTTAAATCTTTCACTTACTGCAGCCATAACCTGCTGAGAAGTATTTTTACCATATTCTATTCCAGCAGTGATTGTTATTGTTCTTTGACCATTATAGTGTTTTAATGTAGCAAGTCCGTCAGCTTTTTCTATTGTAGCAAGATTTTTAAGATAAATTAATCTTCCTTGAGAGTTAGGTATTAAAAGATTTTCTAAATACTTAGCATCATAAGTAAACTCATCATCAAATACAACTCTGAAATCTAATTTATTTTCAAGTTCCTGTATATATGTAGCTTCTGTACCATAATATGCAGTTCTTACTTCATTAGCTACAGTTGCTACATTAACACCAAGTTCAGCTATTTTATCATAATCGAACATAACTCTTAATTCTTCTTTACCAACTTTATCATCATCATCTATATTGATAACACCAGGTACTGTAGCTAAGAATTCTTTTATTTCATCTTTAGCCTTTTTAGCAAGTTCAGTATTGTTTCCTACTATTTTAATATCTACAGGATCTCCTGGGTCAATATTTCCTTTTGTGTTCATACTGAATATAGGAACAGTTTGTCTTATATCTGTTTTATCTATTTCCTGATTGATTAAAGCAACAAGTTCATCGGCTGTTCTGTCTCTTTCAGCAGCAGGTACTAAATAAACCATAATACCGGCTAAACTTCCTTTTTCTTCAGAAACAACTTCTTGGTCAACTTGTTTTCCTACAAGTGAGTATAAAGCAACAAGTTCTTCTGGTTTAACTACGCTTGCTACAACATCTTCTATTTTAGCAATTTCTTTAGTTGTAACTTCTTTAGTTGTACCAGTAGGCATTTCTATATTAATAACTATAGTATCAGCACTTGTATCATATATAAGTACAAAGTTTTTGAAACTGTTTTGTGCTAAGAATACTGAAGCTATTAATAAAGCAACGAATGCACCTATAACAATATATCTGACACTTATTAATTTCTCCAATATTGCTCCGAAAGGTATTTTCATTTTATCGAATAAAGCATCTTTATCGAAATCAAGAGGATTTTTAAATTTGCCTTTCTTTTTAGGTTTATAAGATTTATATTTATCTTCTTTATCTTGTAATTGGTTAGGCAAAAGCAAAGTAGCTTGAAGCATACTTACAACAAGAGTAAATATAACGATTTTTGGGAAAAGATTTAATATTTTACCCATCATACCGCTGATTGTAAGCATAGGGAAGAATGCAGCAACAGTTGTAAGTGTTGAAGCCACAATAGGCATTACAACATCGGAAACGGCAAGTCTTGTAGCTTCAAGTCCTTTATATCCTGCCTGTTTAAAGTTGAATATATTTTCAGATACTACTATCGAGTTGTCTACTATCATACCAAGTACTGTAATAATAGCAGCTAATGACATAGTGTTGAATGTAATACCTGCTATCTGCATGTATATAAAACATGAGAACATTGTAATAACCATTCCCAAGCTTGTAAACATAGCACTTTTGAAATCCAAGAATATAATCAAAGTTATGAAGATGATTATAAATCCTTGAATAAGGTTTGAAGTTACAATACTTAAAAGAGATTTAATTGTTCTTGAGTTATCACCCATAACAGATACTTGAATATTATCAGGTATTAAATCAGCATTATCTTTTAAATACTGATTTACTACATCAATAGTTTTAAGAATGTCAGCATTTTCATTTTTTACAATGGAAAGAGAATATCCGGAAGCTCTATTAACTCTCATCAATGTAGTTTTATCTTCAAATCCAGATACAACAGTTGCTATATCGCTTACTCTTACTCTTTGACCATTAAATGTAGAACGTATAATAACATTGCTTGCTTCCATAGGGTCTTGGAATTCACCATAAGTAACTACTGTTTGTTCCTTACCGCCTGTTTCTATATCTCCTCCAGTAGCTCTAACGTTTCTTATACTAAGAGCATTAACAACATCGCTTAAAGCTATATAATTTTTTTGCATTTTTACAGGATCCATATATACTTTAATTTCAGGATCTGTTCTTCCTTCTATTCTTACTTCACCTACACCGTCAAGTCTTACAAGCTCATTTTCGAGCATTTGGCTTACATCAAATAATTCTCTTTCATCACCTTCCATTCCCTCTTTAAAGTGTACAGCTAAAGTATATATTGACATTTTATTAGGATTCAAGTCATAAGTTGTAACTTCTTCAACATCTTCTGATAAGTCTGGAACGTTCTGCATCTGTCTAAATATTTCATCTTTTACCGGCTGTCTGTCTGGCAGAGTTTCATCTAATGTTACTATAATTATAGCAACATTTTCTATTATTGTTGTATTATATTCATCTATACCTGATATACCTTGTAATTGCTCCTCTATAGGAATAACAGCATTCTGCTCTACATCAAGCGGAGTAGCACCGGGATATATTACAGATATTAACATCATATCCAAGTCTGTAGATGGAATTGATTCTTTTCTTAAATTAAAATAGTAATAACCACCTACAAATAATACGGCCATTACTATTATATTTACAAGCATCGTTTTTTTGGCAAAAAATACTATAATTCTTTCCATATATTGCTTAATCTCCTATTATATTTTGTGTATGTAATTAAAGATTTTTTCATTAAGGAGGCTAATTTTTTATTAATTAACCTCCTCAATAAATATTTTTATCCCTCTAAATCCTTATGAAAATCGCTAAATCAAAAATTTATTTATTCGTAGTCTATAGCAAGTAAAGCCCTATAATCAAATATAGTCGTTATGAACTCATATTGAAGATTTAATAGTTCTGTTTGTGTTGCTGTAAGCTCTAGTCTTGAAGTAAGCAAATCATCAACTTCTAAACGTCCCTGATCTAATTTTTGAAGCTGGGTAGCTATTCTTGAATTGATTGCTCTTATTTGCATTTGCTTGCTTGCTATTAAATTTTTATAAGCATTGAATCTTGAAATATATGTTTGTAATTGTGTATTGAAATCCTTTTCTAATTGATCGTATTGAGCTATTATTCCATATAATGAATTTTCAGCCATTTTATATTGTGCTTTATTTGCTCTGTTTCCTATAGGGTAGGAGAATTGTACACCGGCAAAAAATTCAACATTTGTCATACTTCCAAAAGATTGGAAATAACCATCACTGTTAGGGCTAAGTCCATTTAAACTAACACTTCCAACTAAATCTAAATTAGGCAAAGTACCGTTTTTCATAGCATCAAGAGTGTATTCAGCTCTTATTTTTGATTGATAAGCTATTTGTCCGTTTACACTGTCAGCAAAAGGAACAGATTCCATTTGCATATTACTTCCTAAATCTAAATAAGCGTCCCAAGTTGTATGATCAGGCTTTAAATTAGTTACAGGCATAAAGAAACTTACTGTAGTCAAAAGACTGTCTAAATAAACTTGGTTTTGTGCATAATAGTCACTGTAAACCATAGTTTGTGTTCTGGCATTTTGATAAGAGTCATTATCTATAAGTCCGTTATTATATCTGTCTCTCATCTGATTTTCAAAACGTCTTGCTGTGATATACATGTTTCTATAGTAAGCAAGAAGTTTTTCGTACATTATCCATTGATAATAAATTTTTTGATATGAAACTATTACACTGGCATCATCTAATTTTCTTTGAAGCTTAGCTATAGCAAGAGCATATTCAGCATCTTTTATAGGATATCTATCTAAGGTACCAAAAAAGTTTCTTAATAAAGGCTGAGTAACTTCTATAGTTAATGAAGGCTGATAATTGTTAAAGTCAACACCATGAACACCATCGGGATATAAAGTACCACCTAAAAAAGATGTATGTGTCAAATTAACAGACCATTTAGTTCCTGAATATGGTATTAATGAACCAACACCAATACCAGCTTGTATACCAGCGGCTTCTACAGTAGGACTTGTTGTTGTAGTTGTACTGCTTGATGATAAACTACCGTATTTACCTACAGCACCAAGCTGAGCAGATAAATTAACATCTCCGGAACTTTTAGCACTAAGTAAATTCATTTCAGCATTAGTTTCTGTTACAGCATTTATTTTTAATTCAGGTATTTGATCTCTTATAGTTTCCATATATGCTGCATAAGTTAAAGTATTTGTTTGACCATATAACATATTGATGAATATTATAAAACTTACTACTATTATTTTTATACTTACTCTCATTTACGCTCCTTATCACAATCAATATAATAGTTCTAAATAATAATTATTTGAATTAAGTTAATTTTTGAAACTATATTTATTTACATTCTTACTTCCAAGTAAAAGCAATAATGTTTTATATAGCGTATCTATTAGATTATCTAAATTAACATCTAAATCTTTTTTTTCTTTTTTTCCTGTTGAATCTCCTTTGTAGTAGTACAGTTTTCCGTTTAGATCATAATATTTATTTAATATTAGTTCATTTCCTATTCCAGAAACTGCAACTATCATTTGCATATAAATGTCATGAGGATCTAATATAGGATTAAAGTATTTTTCCTCAATTTTTCTGTCTATAAATACAAATAATTCAGTAAGCCAAAAATGTAAATTAAGGTCTTGGTTTATATTTTTTTTTAATTTTTCAAAACGTTCCTTATCATTAAAGAATATTGGCTGTAATTCAAACATTATTTTACCAAATTCTTTTGCAGTTACAAAAAAAAACTTTTTAAATGATTCAAATAATTCAAATATAGCTTTTTCAGGTTCATCATAATATTTATTTATGATTGATTTTGGGCTTACATCTATTTTATTGCTATTTAGCAAAGAAACTACTATTTCATCTATATTTGAATAATATTTGTAAACTCCCCCTTGGCTTAATCCCGATTCCTTGACAATATCTTTCATTGTAACACTATAGGCAGGTTTTCTTAAAAATACTTTCATAGCTGCCTCTAGTATTATCTTACGCTTATTCTCAAAATACTCTTCGTTTACTTTAGGCATTGCTTTTTGGTATTCACCTCATGTTTGAAATTTTAATATGAAAATAAAAACGATACGAGTGTCATTTTTATTTGTGAAATACATAATATTACAATTGCTTTTTATTGTCAATAGACACTATATAAGAAATTTGTAAATTTTTTATATAATTAATTAGGTATTTGTATATAAATAAACATTATTATACATTTTATACATATTAAAAAATTATAATTAACTATTGTAAAAAATATGATTTAGTTTAATATTAACTTATAAAATTGTGTAATAGAATGAAATGGAGTTTATTTATGGAAGTTTCTTTTAAAGAACTTGAAAATAATACAGTTGTCATAAAATTAGATGGAGATATAGATGTTTATACTTCATCAGATTTAAAAGATGCTATTTTTTCACAAATAGATTTAGGTGCTAAGAAAATGGTAATCGATATGGAAGATGTATACTATATAGACAGCAGCGGAATAGGAGTTTTTATTTCTGCTCTTGGTGCTTTCAAAAAAGTGAATGGTAAGATATGTTTTGTAAAGGTAACAGCCCCTGTAAAAAAAGTGTTTGAACTTACTAAAATTACTAGCTTTTTTCCTATATTTACAACAGAGACAGAAGCATTAGAAAAATTCTAATTATTTTTTATTTTTGCATCGAATTTAAATAAAAAATAATAGTTGATTTTTTATTTAATAGTTATACAATTAATTTTAAATTATTTTTTATTTTTTAGATGATAGAATTTTTCTTATTATAAGGTAGTAATTGTTTATTATGTTTAAAGAAGTAATTTTTATGAAAAAAAATTTTGTGTTAATATTAATATTTTTCACTATATTTAGTACAAATATGGTTTACGGAGCAGAAAGTATTAATGATTACATTATGGAAGAAATAGGAGATAATACAGAACATCCATTTTATACTTTTCCAATAAGATTCGGACATTATCTCAATTTTGACTTCAAAGTAACAAAACATATAATATTAGTAACTATAGCAGGTGTTTTATCAATTTTAAGTATGAAATATCTTGCTCATAAATTAAAATGCCCATTTAAAAGACCAACATATTTACAAAGTATATTAGAAGGCTTGATTGATTATATGAATAAAGACGTTATAGGGGCCACATTAGGTGAAGAAGGCAAAAGATATGTGCCTTTTTGTCTTACGATATTTTTATTCGTATTATTTTCTAATATATTAGGTCTTATCCCAGCATTAATAAAAGTAACAACAGAAGGCGGCGGTCATGCCTATTTAGCAGGCGGTATCGGAGCAAATATAGGTTTTACAGGTGCAATAGCTATAATAGTGTTTATAGTTTATGTATTTGCTGGTATAAGAAAGAAAGGCATCATAAAATATTGGACAGGTTTAGTTCCAAAAGGATTACCTTTGCCTTTAATACCTATAATATGGGTTTTAGAGTTCATTACATTATTTAATAGGGCATTTGCTTTAGCAATACGTTTATTTGCAAACATAACAGGCGGACATATAATGATGATGGTAATACCTTATTTGATAATTATGTCTGGTACTGTATTGGTAGCGCCATTTGCGGTATTATTTTTGAGTTTTATATATGTGCTTGAAATGTTTGTGGCAGTTTTACAGGCTTATATATTCTCATTATTATCAGCGGTTTATATTGGAATTGCTATTAGTGATGAGCATTAAATAAATATTTAAAATAAAATTTAAATAAAAAGGAGAATAAAAAAATGGAACTTTCTATATTAGGAGCAGCAATTGGTGCAGGTCTTGCAGCCATAGGAGTTGGAATAGGAATAGGTTTTATAGGTTCTAGAGCAGTTGAAGGTGTTGCCAGACAGCCTGAAGTTTCTGGAAAGATACAAGCTGTTATGCTTATAGCAGCAGCATTAATAGAAGGGGTAGGTTTATTTGCTTTAGTTATTTGTATTCTTGCATTATTTACAAAATAATTAAAAAAATATTTGGAGGTATATGTATGGCACTTTTAAAAATAGATCCTGGTATAATAATTTGGACTTGGATCACATTTTTACTAGTTCTTGCTGTATTAGGTGCTTCTACTTGGAAAATAATTTTAAAAGGCTTAAATGCTAGAGCAGATAAAATTCAAGAAGATTTAGAAGAAGCTGAAAAGACTAGAGAGAATGCCAAAAAATCTTTAGCAGCATATAGAGAGCAAATTGATAATGCTAAAGCTGAAGCTAGTGCTATTATAGAAAATGCTAGAGTTGAGGCTAATAGGATTAGAGATAAAATTATTAATAATGCTAGAGAAGAAGCAGAAGTTAATAAAAATAAAATTATGGCTGAGATAGATAGATCTAAAGAAGATGCTATGAACAGTATAAAAAAGCAAGCACTCGATATTGCTGTAGTTATGGCTGAGACAATTCTTAAAAGAAATATTAATAAAGATGACAATCAGGCTTTAATTAATGAGTTTATTAATAATGCTAATAAAGAAAATAGTGAGCAGTAATTTTTTAATAAACTTTTAAATTACGGAGCATAAGTATTTAGGAAGTGATGTTTTATGAAAGAAAGTGAAAAATTAGAAATACTAAAGCCTACAGCAACTGCTATATTTGATGTAGCTAAACAGCTTGGCATGATAAAAGAAATATATAATGAACTTACTGAATGTTCTAAATTATTTCAAGATATTGATATAAAAAAGTATTTTTTTGATAGATTTGTCTCTAAAAGAGAAAAAAAAGAATTAATAGATAAAAGATTAAAACCTATACTTTCTAAAGAAACTTATGCTTTTGTATCTATATTGGCAGAACATGATAGTATGGACGTTTTGCCTGATATAGTTAATTTATATAAAGATATAGTAGACGATTATAATAATATAGTGAGAGTACGTATTATTACAGCTTATGCTATTGATGATAAAACCATAAAAGATATTATTCAAACAGTAAAATGTTTTTCCAATAATGAAATATCTTATGAGACAGTAGTAGATGAGAGTATTATAGGCGGCATAATAGTTTATATTGGTTCTACAGTTTATGATTATAGTATAAAAAACCAAATAGGTTTATTACAAAATAAATTTACTTATGGAAATAATCAAACATTGTAGGAGTATATACCATGGATGAGTCTATTGCTGAAGGCATTTTAAAAGATTTAGAAAAAGAGGTTCTTAAAGAAACCACAAGAGAAAAGGCAAGCAGATTTACTCGTATCACAAAAAATGAATCTAGTGCCAAAAATTATGCTAAGGCAATGTTCGATGTTGCTACTGATGTTGGAAAAATAGAAGAAATAAAAAATGATTTGAATGTTGTTTATTCATCTTTGTTGGTTGATAAAGATATATTTGATTTTTTTAAATCAAGTTTCATAGATGGTAATTTAAGAATGCGTATATTAAAAAAAATATATGCTAATAATATATCTGAAGAAACTTTTAATCTTATTGCTATTTTAATAGAAAGAGATTTAATTCATACTTTATTTGCTATAATAGTGGAGTATGAAAATTTATGTAATGAATATTATAATATTGTAGTTGCTAAAATTACAACTGCATCTGATATAACCAATATTAACGATATGGATAACTTAAAAGAATGTATTAGCGGTATGGTTAAAGATAAAGATGTTCATTTTACATTTAATATAGATGAAAATATTTTGGGTGGAGTTGTAATAGAAATAGAAGATGTTGTTTATGATTATAGTATTAGAAAATTACTTGTAGAGTTAAAAACTTCTATTTCTGAAAATAATTGATATTTTATATTTGAGGAATTACTTATGAATATAAAAGCTAGTGAAATTGCAGCGGTTCTTAAAGAAGAAATTAAGAATTATAAGGCTGATTTTACTCCTAATGAAGTGGGAGTAGTTGTTGAGGTAGGAGATGGTATTGCAAGAGTAATTGGACTTCCACATGTTATGGCCAATGAAATGATACTTTTTGAAAGCGGTGCCGTTGGTCTTGCTTTTAACTTGGAAGAAGAAACTATAGGTGTTATAGTTTTAGGTGATTATTACGGTATTAAAGAAGGAAGTAAGGTTAGCAGATTAAAAAGAATATTAGAGGTTCCAGTTGGGGAAGCATTATTAGGAAGAGTTGTTAACCCTTTAGGTGCACCTATAGATGGTCATGGTGAAATAACAACTGATAAAAGAAGGGTTATAGAATTCCCTGCTCCTGGTATTGCTGACAGACAAGCGGTAAAACAGCCTCTTCAAACTGGTATTAAAGCTATAGACTCTATGACTCCAATAGGTAGAGGTCAAAGACAGCTTATAATTGGGGACAGAGGTACAGGAAAAACTTCTATTGCTCTTGATGCTATAATCAATCAAAAAGGTACTGGTGTTATATGTGTATATGTAGCAGTAGGTCAGAAGGCATCAACTGTTGCTGGTGTTGTTGAAACTTTAAGACAGCATGGTGCTTTAGAATATACTATAGTAGTGGCTGCAACTGCTGCTGATTCAGCTCCTTTGCTTTATATAGCTCCTTATGCTGGCTGTGCTATGGCTGAATATTTTATGTATGAACAAAAGAAAGATACATTAATTATATATGATGACTTAACTAAACAGGCTAATGCTTACAGACAGATATCGTTACTTTTAAGAAGACCTCCTGGAAGGGAAGCTTTTCCTGGCGACGTTTTCTATTTGCATTCAAGATTACTTGAAAGAGCAGCTAAACTTAGCGATGAATTAGGCGGCGGTTCTTTAACTGCACTTCCTATAATAGAAACTCAGGATAATGAGGTATCTGCTTATATTCCTACAAACGTTATTTCTATTACTGACGGTCAGATATACTTGCTTACAAGTTTATTTATGAGCGGTGTACGTCCTGCTATAGATGTTGGTATATCTGTTTCACGTGTTGGCGGTAATGCTCAAACTAAAGCAATGAAAAAAGTTGCTGGTACTTTAAGACTTGACCTTGCTTCTTATAGATCTTTAGAGGCATTCTCTCAGCTTGGTATCGGACTTGATAAAGCTACTTTGGCACAATTAGACAGAGGTGCTAAAATGGTTGAATTATTAAAACAAAAACAATACAGTCCTATACCTTTTGAAGAACAGGTTGTAGTTATATTTGCCGCTACTAAAGGTTTCTTGGATAATATTGAAGTTGATAGAGTTCATGAGTTTGAATGGAGACTTCTTCAATATATGAGAGCTGATAAGCAGAATATACTTGATGATATAAGAGAGAAAAAAGATATAGCTGACATAGACGGACTTTATAAAATTATAGAAGAGTTCAAAGCTAAATTCTAATTATTAGAATTTGTTTTTTGATATTATTAGCACATAAAAATCATAGTCAATTTATGAGATAATTAATCATCTCAGAAAAGATTTTGATTTTATGTGCATATTGATAAAAATCTAAATTAGATATTAAAAGTTTGAAAATCTATTATGTTGGTGTAAGTCAAATATTGGTACTTTATTTTTAATAGCATATAAGTTATTAAAAATTTGGGGTTTTGATTATGGCAGAGAAACTTAATGTATTAAAAGCAAGAATTAAAGCAGTAACAAGCACACATAAAATAACAAAAACTATGGATATGATAGCACGTTCAAGAACTGCTAAAATATTAACAGTAGAGCAGGGCATGCGTCCTTTTACTCAGAAATTAAATAGAATAGTAGAAGACCTTTCTCATTCAGATATGGATCATGTACACCCTTTGCTTGCCCCTAAAAAGAAAATAAAAAATATTATACTTTTTGTTGTAACTTCTACAAGAGGTTTATGCGGTTCATATAATACCAAAATTTTTGATGAGGCAATGGAAAGGATCAGACATCATCATAGACATGGTAGAGAGGTTGAGCTTCATGTTCTTGGAAAGAAAGGTGAATCATATTTTGAAAAACAAGGTATTCCTATAGCACGTAAATATCCTCGTATAGATGAAGAATCTACTTTTGATGACTGTGCTACTGTAGTTCAGCGTTTCATGCATGAATATGCAGTTGATAATGCTTCAAGGGTAGAAGTTATATATACAAGATATTATACAAGAGTTGTACATATACCAAAAATTAAAAGTTTGATTCCTATGATTCCTGATGAAGAAGATATTGAAGGACATAAAATTAAAAAGAAATTGGATTATGTTATCGAGCCTAATATAGAAGATGTATTAAAAGAAGTTGTTCCGATGGCCATTAAAACATATTTTTATTTTATGATAACAAGTTCTTTTTTGTCTGAAAATGCTGAAAGAGCTATAGCTATGAGAAATGCTACTGACAATGCTGAAAGATTATTAACAGATCTTAAAAATAAAGCTAACAGAGCAAGACAAGAACATATTACTAATGAACTTCTTGATATTATAGGCGGTTCTGAGGCTTTATAATTTATTTTGTATATAAAAATTAAATACCATTCATATATTTATTTTATGAATGGTATTTTTTTATTTTAAATTTTTTAATCATTATGCTTTATAAAAATTACTAATTTTATAGTATAATATTTTATATTATTGACTACTATTTGACTGTATTATGAAAAAATTATTATTAATTTCTTTTATTTTAATTATTGTTTTAGTAATTTCATGCGGTAAAAAAGAAGAGGCTAGTATAAATAATAATTCTGTGTATGTAAGTGCTTCAGAGAATATATATCATAAAACCTACACTAATGTTGTAAAGATTCATGGTAAATTTCTTAATATAAACTCTATTTTTTCTTATGGTAACAGAGAAGAAGGAGAATACAGTGAAGAGTATGATATATTTGAGGCTATAAAAAATCATAGTTTAAAGAGAGTAATGGAACTAATAGAGGAAGGTGAAGATATTGATCAAAATGATAGAGACTTTATTATGTATAGTGAGTTTATGGAGTCTCATTATATTATAGAAGGTGCTACTCCTTTGATATTTGCAATATTTTATAGGGATTTGGGTATAATGAAATATTTACTCGATAATGGTGCTGATCCTTATATTGAAGATGATAACGGTAAGAATTCTTTTTTATGGGCTTGTAGTAGTGGGAATGTTGATGTAATAAAAATGCTTGTAAACTTTGATTCTAATTTAGTATATACCTAAACAACTATATTTTGTCAATTTTTACTTTTTTGTAAATGTAATTTTTGTTTATTAATAGTATAAAATATTATTAAGTTTTGTTTGAAATGTGAAGTAAAAACAAGATTTGTGTCAAAAATGCAGTCTTTTTGGTTCTTTGTGTCAACAAAAGAACTGGGGGGTGGGGGCTAGTCCCCACAAATAACCTAAATTTAAAATTGTATTTTTTGACAAACTCTAAAATTTTTAGTATATTCCAAAAATAATTATGATGTAAACGGACTTCATTGTGCTGCTATGTATGATAATGTAGAGGTGTTTGAGTATTTAGTTAATGATTTGGGTATAGATATAAACAGCACTGATGAGGATGGAGACGGAGTTTTATATTATGCCAATAAAGATGCCGCAATAAAAAAATTAAAAGAGCTTGGTGCCAAATAATATAAATTGTGTAATACATTAATATATACTGAAAATTTTTAACTTTGTCAACTGATGCTCTTTATATAGAATTATCAACTTTTTTGACGCACACGCTCTGCGGGCTTCGCCAAAGTTGCTGCCAACACCACAGGTGGACTTCGTCGGCACGCTTCGCGAAAACGCAAATACTACAACCTTATATTATTACAATACGTATTAAATGTATAGTAATACCTAAAATTTAGGTTAAAAATGCAGTCTTTCGCGAAGCGTATCCGAGCCTGTCGAGGATATAGGTTCTCGCCACAGTCGGGCTTCGCCTTGGTCACAAAAAGAACTGGGGGTGTGGGGCAAAGCCACCACAAACAATAAAATTAAAAATCTAAATTTTGACAAACTTAAAAATTTTTAGTATATAAAAAAATCGAGCGTCTATCAAATTCATTTGCTAGAGTCTTGAAGCGAGATTTTTTAATTATTTAATGAAGCAATTTTTATTAGCAACAATATAATAAATAATAAATTGTGAGCGTCTGGCAAGTTCGCCGAAGGCGGACAGAGTCCTTGACAGACCCGATTAGCGAACAATTTTTATTAGCAACAATATAATAAATAATAAATTGTGAGCGTCTGGCAAGTTCGCCGAAGGCGGACAGAGTCCTTGACAGACCCGATTAGCGAACAATTTTTATTAGCAACAATAGAAAATAATTCGTTTTTATTGTATAATACTTCACAAATTATTAATTACTATACGGCGGTGTTTATGAAAAGCATAAAATTGTCAAAAAGTGTATTATTGATTTCTTTATTATCAATTATTTTAATTTTGTCATGCGGTAAAAAAGAAGAGACTAGTGTAAGTATAAGTAATAATTCTGTGTATGTAAGTGATCCAGATAATATATATCATAAAACTTATACTAATGTTGTAAAGGTTCAGGGTAAATATGTTAATATGAACTCTGCTTTTTCTTACGGCAATAGAAAAGAAGGCGAATACAGGGAGGACTATGATATATTTGAAGCTATACAAAATCATAGTTTAAAGAGAGTGCAGGAATTAATAGAAGAAGAAGGCGAAGATATAGATCAAACTTATTTAGGAGATAGTTTATATAGTGAATTTATGAACGATAGTTATTCTGTAAATGGTGCTACTCCTTTAATATTTGCTATATTTTATAGAGATTTGGGTATAATGAAATATTTACTTGATAATGGAGCCGATCCTTATGTTAAAGATGATGACGGTTGGAATGCATTTTTATGGGCATGCGGCACTGGAAATGTTGATGTAATAAAAATGCTTGTACAGGCAGATCCTGATTTAGTTGATACTAAAAATATATATGATGCAAACGGACTTCATATGGCTGCTTTGAATGACAATGTAGAAGTGTTTGAATATTTAGTTAAAGATTTGGGTATAGATATAAATAGTACTGATGAAGATGGCGACGGAGTTTTATATTATGCCGATGAAGATGAGTCAATAGAAAAGCTTAAGGAATTAGGTGCCGAATAATAAAATAGAATAAAAATTATATTAATATTATAATAGCTTATAACTTATAGAAGAAGTTATAAGCTATTTTTTTATAATTTTTTAATATATTAAAAAAATTATTCAATATAAATATTTTTGTTTCTTCCAGTTATATTTTCTGTTTTCAATAAATATACAGCACCGTCTTTTGTTTCGTCTTCAGCTGAAGTTATTAATATTTCATCTAAATTTATTCCCGCAAAACAGCAAGATGTAATATTTTTTCTGTCAAAATTATATTCATAAATTGTATCAAATGTTTTTGTGTCAATGCATACAATTTTTCCTCCGCCGTATTGTGCTATCCATAATCTATCTTCATTATCAATAGACATACCATCTGGAGAAATATTTTCTAATTTATAAACTGTTTTTGGATTTTTGAACTCTGAATTTATATAGTCAAATTCTTGTACTGATTTTGTTAATGAATCTATGAAATAAACTTTATTGCCGTTAGAATGCCAAGCTATTCCATTAGATATTCCAACATTTTTTAATATTTCCTTTTGTGTGCCGTTTTTGATTAGCAGTAACTTTCCATCATATTCAGGTTCTTTTTCATGATAATTGTATAAATTATTCATTCTTCCTATAAATAATTCACCGTTTGGAGAAATACCTCCGTCATTGCATCTGAATCCATCATTTTGAAAAGTTATATAGCTTTTTGTTTTATTATATTTATCATCTAAAACATAAATTCCATCTTCAAAAGCAGCACAAAGCTGATTTTTATTATTTTTGAATATGAAGCTTATATATGTATCATATTCTTTATAATCAATAGCATCATTTTTTAAATAAAATAAACGCTTTTTTAAAATATCAACCCAATAGTAAATATTATTTTGATTATCCCAAAAAGGAGATTCAGCTAATTCCATACCATTTGCTATTTCTTTAATCATAGTAAGTCCAATTTTAATAAATTAATTTTTATAAATGCTAGATAGAATTTCTTTCATCTTGTTCATAGCTAATGCTCTGTGACTCATAGAATTTTTTTCTTCTAAGCTCATCTCAGCATAAGTAACATTGTATCCGTCAGGCTGAAATATAGGATCATAACCGAAACCGTCAAAGCCTCTAGGAGACTCTATTATTTTTCCATTAACTCTGCCTTCTAATGCTATATAGTAGTTATCATCTAATACGCATACAGCAGAAGTAATAAAGTATGCACTTCTGTCATCTTTATCTTTTAATTTATCTAAAATTAATTGCATTTTTTCTTTATAGCCTAAATTTTCTCCGCCGTATCTTGCAGAATATATACCAGGCTCTCCATTTAAAGCATTAACACATATTCCTGAATCGTCAGCTAAAGAAGGTAGTTTAGTATAGTTGTACACTGCTTTTGCTTTTATAAGTGAGTTTTCTATAAAAGTTGTGCCGTTTTCTATTATTTCTCCTATATCTGAAGGCATTGGCAATATCTCTTTTATTACTGTACCTTTGAAGATATTTTCTATTTCTTTTAATTTATGTTGATTTGAAGTTGCTATTACTAATTTATCAAGCATATTTAATTTTTCCTTTTGTTGTTTATAATTATTTTACTGTTTTACTGGCTTTTATTATTATTTTATCACATTGAAAAATAAATAAAAATCTTTGCTGTTTGGTATATAATATTCCATTACATTTCCTATTATAGTGTAGCCATTCTTAGGGGCATAATTTTCTACAACATTATTAAATATTGTACTGTAATTTTCTATATTGCATTTAACTTTAAGAAATGTACCGCCTTTTATATTCCATTTTATCCAGCCATGAGGAGCTTCTGAATTTTCTTTTACTTCAACACCAGCCATATATTTTCCCATTTCGCCCCAAGGAGCAAAAGTTTCATCTATATCATTCATTATTCCCCATATACCAGCAAGATTATTATTTTCATCAACCTTTACTAAATTAATTATTTCTTTAACATTTTTATTAAAGTTCTGCCATAAAGGTAAAACCCACTGAGAATGATTTTCGCTTTCTCCAATATCTACCTTTCCAATTACTTCAAAATCTTCTTTTTCAACTACTTCTATATTCATAATATTTTATAACTCCAATTTTATTTTTTTAAATTTTTTACTGCTTCAGATATATTGTTCATAGCTTTTTCAACATAGTATCTTTGTGTAGCTAAATTAAAACGCATAAATCCTATTCCGGCATTACCAAAAGCGTCGCCGTCATCTAATGATAAATTGCATGAATCATAATAGAAATTTTTTAAATCTTCCTGATTCATATTAAATTCTTTCATCAAGTTTTTATTGTCAGCAAACATCAAATAAGAACCTTCTAATGGAACAGCTTTTATATAATCTTTTAATATGCTATTTTCTATATAATCTTTAACATAATTATAATTGCCCCAAACATATTTTCTCATTTCATCAACCCAATAAGAGCATTTTGAATAAGCCGTTTTACAAGCTGCTAATGAGAATGTTGAAACTGATACGCAAAATCTTTCCATTTGGAATCTATATGCTCTGTTGATTTCTTCATTTTGAATTATAACATTTGATACTTTTGCCCCTGCTAAATTGAATGTTTTTGAAGGAGCATTCATTGAAATTATATGATTAGCGTATTTTTCTATAGAGGCCAAAGGAGTATATTTCTTTGAAGGATCAACTATTATATCGCAGTGAATATCATCGCAAATAATTTTAACATTGTTTTCTATTAGAATATCAGCCAATTTTGATAATTCCTCTATAGAATAAAGTCTTCCAGTAGGGTTATGAGGATTTCCTATCAAAGCAACTGTAAGATTCGGATTTTTTGCCTTTTTTGTTACATCTTCATAATCTATAGTATATCTGCAAGTTTTATCATCATATATTAAATTGGATTCTACTATTTGACAGCCTTGATTTTTTATTCCTGCAAACATTGGGTAGTAAGTAGGAGTTAAAACTAAAATACTTTCTCCAACTTTTGCTAAAGTAGATATTGCTATATTAAATCCTTGTACTAATCCTTGAGTAAAATTTAACCATTCTTTTTTTATATCCCAATTATATCTTTCTTTATGCCACTTTATAACAGAGTCATAATATCCGTCATAAGTGAAATATCCGAATATGCCATGATCTGCTGCTTCTTTTATTGATTCTATAATTTCAGGGGCAACTTTAAAATCCATATCAGCAACCCACATAGGTATTTGATCTTCTTTTAAAGGTTTTTCTCCGAATGCTTTAGTCCATTTTGTACTATTAGTTTTTCTTCTGTCTACTAATTCGTCAAAGTTTATCATTAAATATTCCTTTTTTAAAGTTATAATATAGAAATAGTATTTTATAATATTATAAGAAATAAATCTATTATTAAATAAAATATTATTTATACTTAAACAATTATATTTTTTTATATCTAGTGTACCAAAAAACAAGAAAAAATTTATAAACTTAAAAATTTTTAGTATATACCTAAACAACTATATTTTGTCAATTTTAGTTTTTATATTGTTATTATTTTCGGGGACTAGCCCCCGAACCCCCACTTCTTTTGGTGACCCAAAGAAGCAAAAGGACTATATTTTAGCTCAAATTAATAACCTATCTTACATGTAAAACGATTTTAGTATAATTTAGTACTAATTTTATAATTGCACTTTCGCGAAGCGTATCCGAGCTTGTCGAGGATATAAGCAACTTTGACGAAGTCCGAAGAGCGTATGTGGCGGGAAAAAGTTGAATAAAAAAATGACAAAGTTAAAAATTTTCAGTATATATTAATAACAAAAAAGGGACTTTATTAAAAAGCCCCTTATTATTTTATTAAATGATTATTAAGCTATTGCTTTATTCATTTTCTTTCTTGATATTATTTGTATTATAACTAATATTGCTATTACAGCTATTCCTATAATATCAGTATATAATTCCGGATATATAGAAAGAAGTCCTGCTATAATGAATAATATTCTTTCATAAGGTTTACATTTTCTAAATACATATCCTTCCAAACCAGCAGATACACCGAACATACCAATAAGTGAAGTTATAAGTATTGGTATAATTTGTGCAATTGTAGTATTTATCATAAGTATTTGAGGATTGAATATAAACATATAAGGAATGATAAATGCACCTATAGAAAGTTTAGTTGCTTCTATTCCAGTTTTTAAAGGATCTGATTTAGCGATAGCAGCACCAGCCATAGCAGCTAAAGCAACAGGAGGAGTAACATCGGCTATAATACCAAAATAGAATACGAACATATGAGCAGAAAGAGGTTCATAACCTAAACCTATTATAGCACTGGCAGCTATTGTTGAAGTGATAAGATAATTAGCAGTAGTTGGAACGCCCATACCTAATATTATAGAACTTATCATAGTTAAGAATAATAGTAATAAAGGTATTCCTCCGGATATAGATATTAAACCAGCACCTATTTTTAAACCTAAACCAGTTAAAGTAATAATACCTATTATTATACCAGCCATAGCACAGGCAATAGCTACACTTATTATATTTCTAGCTGCATTAACAAAAACATCTATTAAATCATTAAACCCAAAACTTATTTTTCTTTTCATTACTATATCAACTATAGAGTTAACTACAGCAACTAATCCGGCAGCTATTATACCCATTAAACCAGCATATATTGCAGTTTTACCAAGTACAAAGAAATATATTATAGTAGCAAGAGGAATAACTAAATAACCTTTCTTCATTAAAAGATCACCGATTTTTGGAAGTGAATCTTTTGATAAACCTTTAAGACCTGTTTTTTTAGCCTCTAAATGAACCATTATAAATATACCAGTGAAATAAAGTATAGCAGGTATTATTGCAGCTTTTGCTACATCTTTATAAGGTATTCCTAAACTTTCAGCCATTAAGAAGGAAGCAGCACCCATAATAGGAGGCATTAATTGTCCTCCAGTAGAAGCAGATGCCTCAACAGCTCCTGCAAACTCTGGTCTATATCTTAAAGATTTCATCATAGGTATTGTAAAGCTTCCAGTACCAACAGTATTAGAAACAGAACTTCCTGATACAGTACCAAACATAGCACTTGTAAGTACTGCTACTTTAGCAGGGCCTCCGTCAAAACCTCCGGCTATAGCATTACATATATCTATAAAAAATTGACCTATTCCAGTTTTATCAAGCAATGCCCCAAAGAATATAAATAAAAATATAAATGTTGCTGAGGCACCGATAGGAGTACCCATTATACCTTCAGTATTATAAAATAAATGTGATACTATTCTTTGAATGGAATATCCTCTATGATTAAGAAATCCCGGTGCATAAGCTCCGAACAATGCATATACAATAAATACTATTGATATTATAAGTATAGGAAGTCCTACTATTCTTCTGCATGCTTCAAATACAAGAAGTATTCCTACTATACCAATAATAATATCAGTTCCTGTATATATTCCAGCACGTCTAACTAAAGAATCAAAATTAACTGTAATATATCCCCAAGAAGCAGCACCCACTATGCCTAAAATTACATCATACCAAGGAAGTTTGTCCTTAGGCATATCTTTTTTTATAGGAAATAGTAAATATGCAAGAAGCATAACAAATGCTAAGTGCGTAGCTCTTACAACTTGTGCTGTAATTGTTCCTGTGAGTATTGAATATAATTGAAATAAACAAAATAAAACAGATATTGCGATTATTAAATATTTTTTCCAATCTTTATATCTTCTATATCTTGATTCGCTGTCATATTTGCTCATATAATCATCAATTTCTTCAGCTGTAATCATATGTATATCATTCTTGTTTTTCATATTGCCACCTTATGTTATTCTTGATAAAAATGATTTAATATATTCAAATATAGATATTCTTTTATACTCTATTTTTACATTTGTTTGAGGTTTAAAAAAATTATCTAATTCGATTATTTTCTCATCTGTCATAATAGTATGATTAGCAGTAACTCCAATAAATAAATATAAATTTTCTATTATTCTATTCATATTATTTATTTCCATGTAATCATCAATAATGACAAAATTTTCATTGTCTTCAGGTTCTGGAATTCCAGCACCATAAGAAACAAATCTAGTTTTCTCTAAAATTATATTATTGTCCTTATCTATAATATAATAATCTCGTACTTTACTTTTATTTACAGAATGATCATACGAAATTATAAATTTTTTATTTTTGATATTGAGTATCATATTAACTTTATTGTTTTTAACATTATTTAATACTAATCTTGGAAATAATGGTATAAATAATAAAGCAATAATAATTATAACAATTGTAACTACGGTAATCTTTTTCAGCATATTATTGATTTCTTTATTAATTATATAAGCGTATTCATATTGTTTTTTGATTTTATTATATGAATACGCCTAATTTTTTATTTTTATTATTGTCCTATACTGTATCCTAATTCTTGATAATATTTTATAGCACCTGGGTGGAATGGTATAGATATTCCTTTAGGTGCACTATCAATATCTAATTCTTCACCTTTAGAATGTGCAATAGATAAGTCAGCTTTTTTATCGAATAATGTTTTCATTAAATTATAAACAACATCTTCTGGTATATTGTTATTAACAGCAATAGAAGCTTTTACTGCTATAGCAGCAGTGTCAGTTGTAACACCATTATATGTATTAGCTGGTATTGTAATTTCTGTATAATATTTATATTTGTTAAGTAATTCATCTACTTGTACTTTATCTAATGATATTAAAACTATATCTTTTGATAAAGATAATTCCTGTAAAGCAGCATTAGGTATCCCTGCTACTATGAAACAAGCATCTAATGTTCCGTTTTGTAAACCGTCGCTTGATTCTTTAAATGAAAGATTTGCTTTGTTTATATCATTGAAAGATAAGCCGTAAGTTTCTAGAATTTGTTTAGCATTAAATTCAACACCGCTTCCAGCATCACCAACAGATACTCTTTTTCCTTTCATATCAGCTATTGATTTTATTCCGCTTTCTTTTGAAGCAGCTATTTGTACTATTTCAGGGTATAAAGTAAGCATTGCAGAAAAATTTGTTAGTACTTCATTAGCAAATATATCAGTACCATTATAAGCATAGTCCATAACGTCATTTTGTACAAATGCTAAATCTGCTTCATGTCTGTTTAAAAGTCTTAAATTTTCAGAAGAAGCTCCAGTTGATTGTGCTGTAACATTCATTCCTTCTATATTGGCATTCCATATACTTGCTATACTTCCTCCGAATGAGTAATAAGTACCGCTTGTACCGCCAGTAGCAAAAACATAATTATAATTGTTGCTTTTTTTACATCCAATTATCAGTAAAGAAACAGCAATAATCGATATAATTATCTTTCTCATAATAATACTCCTTTTATTTTTTAATAAAAACTATTATGTTTATATTGATAATACACTTTATAGAATTAAAAGTCAATATTACTGTTTATAATATAGTATAAAGTTAGAATATTATAATTTTTTATTATTATGATATTGACATTATTTTTAATTTATGATATATATATTACTTATTAGTAATTAATACTATTAAGTAGTTTTATTAAAAAAGGAGAGTAATAATTATGCCTAGTTTTGCAAACCCATTTAATGCAAATGTAAATAGAAAAGTAACTAAAGAAGAATTAATACAAGCAATAAGATTAGATATTGCAGGAGAATTAGAAGCTATATATTTATATGATGCTCATGTTATGGCTACTGATGATCCTGTGGCAAAAGCAGTATTATCTGATATAAGAGATGAAGAGAAAGCCCATGTTGGTGAGCTTATGGCTTTGCTTAGACATTTAGATCCTAAAGAAGCAGAACATTTTGAGTCAGGACAATTAGAAGTTAAAGAGATGATGGAGGAGCTTGGAATAAAAGAACCTAATTTATCAGGTCTTACGGTTGGAAGTTTGAAAAAAGACTGATAAATCAATAATAAAAATATTAAAGGAGGAATATATGGATTATTTAGCTAGAGAAAGTTCGCCTTTTGAAGAAAGTTTTTGGCAGAATATAGATAAAGTTGTTGTTGAGACAGCAAGCAGAACACTTATAGGAAGAAGATTTTTATCTATTTACGGCCCTCTTGGAGCAGGTGCTATAAGTGTTCAATATGATAAAAGTGACAGAGAGGAAGTTTTTGAAGATGGTTTCGTAAAGACTTCAGGAAGAAAATCTGTTGAGCTTCCTCAAATTTATCAAGATTTTACATTATTATGGAGAGATTTAGAAAACAATATTTCTAATAAATTGCCTTTAGATTTATCTATTGTATCTCAGGCAGCTCAGATACTTGCTAATAAAGAAGATAATTTAATATTCAATGGAAATGATTTTCTTGAATTAAAAGGTATACTCAATGCCGAAGGAGTACAAAAGTTAAAAATATCTGATTGGGGACAAGGTGAGAATCCTTATACTGATATAGTAAAGGCTATAAATATGATTAGAGAGAAGGGTATTGTTGGAAGATTTGTATTATGTTTAAGCCAGTCATTATATTTTGATTTACAAAGAATACAGCAAGGCACTGGAATGACAGAAGCTCAGAGAATATCTAGTATGATTGGAAATCTTTATAATGTACCTGTTATACAAGGAAAGAAAGCTGCATTGATTTGTTCAGAGCCTCAATATATGGATTTGGCTGTTGGAATAGATATGTCTACTGCATATTTAGAACAAAAAGATTTAAATCATAGCTTTAGAATAATGGAAACTATTATACCTAGAATAAAAGATTCTAATGCAATAGTGGTTTTAGAATAATTTTATAATAATAACTCTTTAAAAAATTATAAGCCTGCAGGTTGTATGAAATCTGCAGGTTTTTTATTTATATTTTATAATTCTTTCTATTATTATTCCTATTAATACAGTTGTTAATCCTAATATAATAAAGAATATCCAAGTATTCATTCTAAAATAAAAATATTCAAAGTATCTTATATACATATTTAGAATAATAAAAAATATTGAGTATTTTACTATAGAATATTTTCTTAATTTACAGCCTATTATTAGAGTTATGATATTGGATAATAGAAACAATGAACTATATATAATAACATATGGATTTCCATACTCTTTAAGAATTATCGCATAATTATAATTACCAAATACTGACATAAATGCTAATATAATATTCAAATATAATAATCCTATAGTATAATAAATAGAAGAAAACCTAAAATATTTTGATCCTAATTTTTTATTGATATCAGTTATTCCTATTAAAAACATTAATATACTAATAGAAATAAATCTTATATAATTATTAATTTGTAAATCCAGTTCAGCTATTTCAAAACCTTCAAATCCGTACCAAGTAATTATTGATATTATTGCTATAGATAATACAGCATAATTTCTTTTTATATATGCTATTATAAAAAATATTATTATACTTATTAAAGAAAGAATTATGAAATTATCTCTGCTATTATTTATTATATAAGAAATAGTAAATATATCAGCAGATAAAAATATTGATGAAATGGCTATTATGGCAGAAGAAGTTTTTGGTAAATATATTTCTTTTCTTTTAAATACTTCATCTATTATAAAGCCTGATAAGAAAAATACAGTAAATAAAAATGCTATAAAGTATAAAGAAAAAATATAAAAACTAATAAAAGATATAAATCCAATAGATACCATTACAATGCCTGTTATCATTATAGCTTTTATTATTGGCTGCCAATTTATATAATCATCTCTATACATTTTTGACAGAGTTTCTAATTGTTCATTGGTGATAAGATTATCTTTATTCCACTTTTTTAATTCTTTTAATAAAAATCTGTTTTTACTGCTCATAATATTTGATTATCAATAATCTTTAAATATTTCTTTTCTTATATATTTTATATTATCTAAAGTGTATCTAGTATAATCATTATTACCGTCCGGTGATTTCATTGTTCTTAATAATCTAATATACTTAACAAAATTTTTGAAATTATCTTTTAAATTTTCCGGAACAATTTTTTTTATATCTTCTTCTATATCACTATTAAAATTTTCATTATTTTCTAGCATTATCATATCGCATAATTCATTTTTATTATTGAAGAAACTTTCTAAATCATTATTTTCTAAATATGATATAAGTTTATCTAATTTGTTTGCCATTAATTTTAAATTTTGTTCACTCATAATATACCTCGATTTCTTATAATTATGATTATACTTTAATATTATAATAAAATAATTGCAATACTGCTTGATTACAAATTATTTAAGTAAAATATATTTACAAATAAAGCGTTTTTTTAATTTTTTAAGCTCTATTATGTATTATATGTATTATTATATTTATAGTTTTTGGGGCTGTCCTAGATAACTAAAAAAGCTCCTTTTGTGCTAAATTATATATAATTTCTAATTGTTTTTCAACT